>JBJFDX010000093.1:0-2695 GCA_051890235.1 Bacteroidaceae bacterium
TCTGTCATAGGTCTCTGCTCAAGACTCGTCTTGGCAGCAGCCCCATGCCATACTCACCCATGTCCTGCTTCGCATGACATCCCAAGCCCGCAGAAAACAAAACAGCAGCCGTTCGGCTGTACAAAACAGGCTCTTTCAGAGCCACAAACGGTATCCTTTGACTGGTGGTACCGGTCCTCTGACGTACTGCCTTCCAGGCAAATGCTTATGTGTTTGGGGTTATCCGGGCACATCTCCACTTCGTTCCGATGTTCCCGGTTACTCATGGTAGTGCCTTCCAGGCACCGGAGTGCTATGTGTAGCTGTCTTGTCCTGTAAACCAGTGGGAAACTATCAATCATATAGGTGCTCCGAGGCGCTACCGCCGTCATCCTCAGCGGATAGCCAGACAAGCACTCTGGTGCCTGGAGGGCACTACTTTTAGTAACCGAGGGCAACGCCCTCGGTCCTCAGAGCCTCCCCTCCACTAAGTCCTGCCTGGAGGGCAGTACCTACGAGGACAGGCTTTCACGAGGCGAAGGTAACCGTCAGTAGCTCCAAGGGAGCTCATTTTGTACAGCCGGAGGCTGCTATTTTGTTTTGTTCCTTTCCTGTCTGCCAGCAGGGCAGACCAATCTGGTGGGGAGGGTCATACAGGCAAGCTTGCTTGCATGGATGAGCATCCACAGCAGACTGTAAGGGCGTGAGCCTGAGGAAAGGGACAAACTTTTTGATCTAATCTTTCCAGCACAGCAAAATCCGGGCTATTCGCGGCAGAAAAACATGTCCTCTGGCGTACTGCCATCCAGGCAGGACTTAGAGGGAAGGCGCCCTCACTAAATATCTAAAGTTACCGTGCGAACCACTCTGAAGCCTCGCGCGCGTATTATATATATAATGTATAAGGAAAGGGTTGACCCCATATGGCATACTGCCACAGGGCTCAACCCTTCTGTCTCATTACGTGTCAGGCTCGAGGGATATTACTCTCTTGTCAGAGCCTGGATGGTATCCACCTCTTCCTGAGAGAAAGGAGTGCCATCCTGACGATAGATGTCATGGAACCACAGAGGAGGCTCCTGCAAGTCGGGCAAAGGCTCGTCCCAAGCAAAGATGGTATTGGTCTTTCCTGAAACAAAGCCCCAGTTGATGGCAACCACCTTGTTCTCCTTGAGCAGAGGCATGATGGTCTGGAAGAGGCTGTTGTTGCGGCGAGCCATATACTCGGTACAGATGAGAGGACGGTTCATCATCTGCAGATACTTGATGCTTTGTCTGTGATCCTCCACGTTGTTGTAGTTGTGATAAGACACCACATCGGAATTCTCCAACTGGAAGGAGTTGAGTGGAGCAAAGCTCTTGTCCCAGTTCCACACGCCACAGGTAAGAGGCTGCGAGGGATTGACCTCACGCGCCCACTCAAACACACGCTTGAGCAGAGGCAAGGTGGACACGCCATGGTTGCTGTTGCCAGGCTCGTTCCACAGGTCCCAGAGCAGTACGCGGTCATCATCCTTGAAGGTGGTGAGAACATCCTTCACGTATGTCTCCATCTTGGGATAGAGAGTCACGGTATCCTCGCGCAGGGAAGCCGATGGGTCACGCACCCAACCCGAGTTGTGCACACCGGGCTTGGGATCAGGCTGCTTACCATAAGCCGACTCAGCATTCCAGCAATCATCGAAAAATACGAAGAGAGGCTTGATGCCATGCTGCTGACAGATGCCCAGAAAGTCATCCATGCGGCTCTTCATGCCTTCGGAATCGTTCTCATACACCACGCTACTCAGATACACACGCAGGGTCTTGAATCCCAACCCCTCGGCCAAAGTGAGTTCCGCGTCAATCTGGTCGTGATTGTAAGTATCGCCACTCCACATCTCTATCTGATTGATGGCATCGGCATTGATATAGTCACAACCGGCCATCCAAGGCAAGGCTTCATACCACTCGTTTGCCTTCTCCTCGCTCCATCTCTGGGCCGTAGTGGCCTCTTGCTGCTTGCATTGGCAGGCTCCCAGCATAAGGGTCAAAGCCCCGGCTGCACACATCAGAAACTTTCTCGTCTTCATACTACACTATTTTTTAAAGTTTTTAAAGTTAATCCCTCCTTGCAAAGATAGGCATTTTATCTCATAATCAACACCAAGGCACACATAAATTCCATCTTATCCTTCGAAAATGCACGCCTTGGGTATTCTGCTTGCACAAAAAACTGAATGATGACATACAAGAAGGGCTAATGGTAAAAAAAGAGACAGAATTCCAGTATGTTTTGAACGTTCCTGTCCGAAAATGTTAGTTTTTCCAAGAAATCCACCCTTTTACGTAAAATATCAAAATGACTTCATTCTGAATATTTATCTATACCAAATCTATCCTTTTGATACTTTTTCTTCAATTTTACTTCCATTTTGCTTGTCATGTCACCAATATTATTTATCTTTGCAGTATGTTTATCACTTAAAGTGACGAGTTATGAAAAGAATGTATTTCGACATGTATTCAAGGCAAGCCCTGTCAGAGCTTCATCGCTACAGGGCCGTGATGTTCAGCCCGACCCTGTTCTTCTGCTGACTATTGACCGTCATATGCGGCCAAGAAGTCATTTGTGAGTTTTATCCAATATAATGAAGAACAGACTAAAAAGCCACATTATGAACAAGCCAACTATCAAAGAAGTAGAAGAATGGGTAATGACCCTTTACAACACGTG
>JBJFDX010000094.1:0-2695 GCA_051890235.1 Bacteroidaceae bacterium
TCGGCTTTATGCGCATTGACCATATACTCCACGCTATCAGCTATCATGTCGCGGCTCGGCAGACTGTAGAGCATACCGTCGTGTCCCATAGCAATACCATCATCAATGGCAATCGTATTGAATTCCGCAGCATAGCACCCCATTTTCTCTATCTCCTGCTTCACAATTTGTCCTGCCTCATGCAGATGTGTATGTCCAGGAACGAATTGTGTAAAGGAGTTCACGATGGCAATGATGGGTTTTCCAAACTGTTCACGTTTCATTCCATTTGCTACCCACAGGGCACGTGCGCCTGCCATGCGTCTTCCTTGTGTGCATACAGCACTCCTAAGCGTGTGTTTCATATCCTGATGCTTATTTGGTCATTTCCTATTGATTATCTTTCGCTCTCCTCGCTTGAGATGATATTTGCCTTACATACAGACAAAACGTTTTGCAAAAGTACTATTTTTTTGATTTACAGCCAAGCATAAGGCTTTACATTTTGCTTTAGAAGCCCATTAATGACCATACAGAAAAGTAGTGGGCTTTTCTTCGGGCAAGTCTCGCGGAATGTTCGTATATTTGTACCCATTATGAGAAAAAACATCTTTTTTTGGCTTCTGCTGGTGGCAGCGGTTGCCTTTGCGGGTAATCCCAAGAGGGAATTCCGTGGTGCCTGGATTCAGAGTGTGAACGGGCAGTTTCAGGGTATGAGTCGTGACCGGATGCAACAGGTGCTCACCAGTCAGCTTGACGACCTACAGCGTGACGGTATCAACGCAATCTTCTTCCAAGTACGTTGCGAGGGAGATGCCCTTTATCCCAGCGAACTGGAGCCTTGGAGTCGTTACCTCACTGGTCAGCAGGGACTGGCCCCCAATCCCTATTGGGATCCTCTGCAGTGGATGATAGATCAGTGTCATGCCCGTCAGATGGAGCTCCATGCCTGGATCAATCCCTATCGAGCCAAGACCAAAGGCACCACAGCCATGGCCAACACACATGAGTACTTCAGTCATCCCGACCGTTTCTTCGATTATGACGGACTGCTCCTATTTGACCCCGGCTGTCCCGAGAATCGTGATTACATCTGTCAGGTGGCTTGCGACATCGTACGCCGATACGATGTGGACGGCATTCACATGGATGACTACTTCTACCCCTACCCTGCTGCAGGCATACCCATCCCCGATGATGCCTCTTATGCCCAGTATGGCAACGGCATGGACCGTGGTGACTGGCGCAGACAAAATGTAAATGCATTTGTGAAGCAGATGTGCAAGGAGATTCGCAAAGTGAAGCCCTGGGTGAAATTCGGAGTTTCTCCCTTCGGCATCTATCGCAATCAGCGAACCGATCCCGATGGAAGTGCCACCACAGGTCTTCAGAACTACGATGACCTCTATGCCGACGTACTTGAGTGGGTGCGCCAGGGATGGGTTGACTACAATCTGCCCCAACTCTATTGGGAGGTAGGCAACCGTGCTGCCGATTATGAGACACTCATCCGCTGGTGGAGCAATCATGCAGGCAATCGTCCCCTCTTTGTGGGACAGTCTGTAGAGCGTACCGTCAAGCATCCCGACCCAACCAACCCCAGTCAGCATCAGATGGCCTTGAAATATAACCTGCAGCGCTCTCTCCCTGGCATCTATGGCAGTTGCCAGTGGTATGCAGCCGCTGTATGTCAGAATCCCCAGGGATATCAGGACATGCTCCGTCAGGTGTATCACAGCACACCTGCCCTGCAGCCCATCATGCCATGGATAGATTCCAAGGCTCCTCGCAAGCCTCGCCGTACTTCAGTTATCTGGACAGAGAATGGACCGGTACTCTTCTGGCGTGCTCCCCGTGGACGTAAGGAGATGAGCAAGGCCCGCCAGTATGTAGTATACCGATTCCTGCGCGGTGAGAAGATTGACCTGAACGATGCCTCACACATCCTCTGCATCACCAGTCAAACCTTCCTCCCCCTGGCCTACGAGGGTGGAAAGACCGATTACACCTATGTGGTAACAGCCCTCGATCGCCTTCACAACGAATCTAAGGCCTCCAAGGAGAACGTAACACTCTGACACAACCACTCCCTATACCTTATTGTATTCATGCGCGCCCGCATACGCGAACTCACGATACCCCATAACCGCCACAAGCACATCACCACTTGTGGCGGTATTTTTTGAAGTAGAAATTTCATGGGGATATAGTAAGTTACGGACTCACCCGATAAGACCCAAACAGGTGTATCTAAAAACACTCTGAGATAGACCTTTCTGAGCTGTACTGCTTCATTGGCAATTTAAGCGTGCTCCTCTGGCAATTTAAGGATGCTTAAATGACTCGAGAAGCACGCTTACTTTTTGAGAGCAGAAAATAGGCGATTTTCAGGATAACGTTTGCAACCCTGGTCGCAAACGTTTGCGACCGAGGTTACAAACGTTTGCGTCGGCCAGTGCAAACGTTTGAGTCGGCCAGTGCAAACGTTTGAGTAGAAAACGTATCAATCATCAGACCTCTATAGGACACCTTTCGGCTCAGTCTCCCCCATCGTCTTTCTGACGAACCCTCTAATGCGCGATTACCCCTAAAATAAATGTTCTTAATCATTATTATCATGATTGTATTGGACAGTGCGCAGTAGGCAAAACAAGGATTATATAGTGTTTGCTGAATAATATTTATTTGTCTGACATTTAGTTATTTATAACATTTT
>JBJFDX010000095.1:0-2690 GCA_051890235.1 Bacteroidaceae bacterium
ATCAGGAGGCCGTACGCAAGATTAAGCGTTTCATGGAGGATGAGGAGAATCTTTCTAAGTCTTCACAGAAGATTCTGAAAGCCTTGCAGGAGAAGAGAAAGGAGGCCACGGCATGATAGAGAAGATGAAAAAGTTCACCTTCCTGGTGACCGAGAAGGAATATGAAGGATTTATCAGTTCCTTGCGTCAGCAGGGTGTGGTTCATGTACAGCAACTTCAACAGGGCGCCTCAAGCGAAGAACTGCAGAAGGCTTTGGATTTGGAATCCCGTTATGTCTCAGCCCTTCGTGTGCTTGACTCTGCAGCCAAGACATATAAGGTGGAGCCTTGTGCTCCTGCGGAGGGGTATCTTCATGATGAGGAATCTTTGCTGTCTCGTATCGAGGATATTCAACATGAGGAACAGACACTCATGCATGAGCGTGATGCTGTAGAGAAGGATATTCGTGTCCTTGAGCCTTGGGGAAATTTCGACATGGAGGCACTCCAAAGGCTTGCTCAGGCCTCGGGCCTTTCTGTGGGTTTCTATCGTTGTAGCTCTAAGTTCTTTCGTCAGGAGTGGACCGACCTCTATTTCGCAATCCCGGTAAACGAGGTCTCCAAGAGTACCTATTTCCTGACTTTCAGTGAGGAGAAACCGGATATCCAGGCAGAACAGATTTTCCTGCCTCAGGAATCTCTGAAGGAGAAGCGTGCTCAGCTTGACAGAGTTTCGCAGGGTCTTGACCTTCTGCATGGAGAATTGCTCTATATTGAGGCTAATCTGCGTTCCGTCCTGCTTGATGGACAGATTCAGACTCGGGATAGTATCCAGTTGGAACGCGTGCATCTGAGTGACGAGCGTGTGGCTGGCGATTCACTTCGATTGCTTGTGGGCTGGGTTCGTGCTGATCGTACAGAAGATTTAACTGCTATGCTGGACGCTGATCATATCTATTATGATATGGAGGATCCTGCCTTCGAGGACGATGTTCCCGTGCAGATTACCAATGGCAAGTTCACATCGCTTTTTGAACCTATTCTGCGCATGTACTCTCTGCCCAATTATCACGACCTTGATCCGTCATTCTACTTTGCACCTTTCTTTATGCTGTTCTTCGGTCTCTGTTTGGGAGATGGAGGTTATGGTTTGCTGGTGCTTGCTGGTGGATTGGCTGCGGCAAAGTTCTGCAAGGGAGATATCTGCAATTACGGCAAACTCATGGCATGGCTTGGTTTGATGACGGTCATCTGCGGTTTGCTGATGGGCACGTTCTTCGGTATAGACCTCAGTCAGCAGGACTGGGCTTTCCTGGCTCCTGTGAAGCCCTATTTCCTCAATGATAATGGCGTGGGACCCATATTCGGTTATTCGCCCATGATGGTTCTCTCTGTAATCATAGGTCTGATACAGGTGCTTCTGGGTATGATACTCAAGGGCTGTAAGGCTGTCAAGAACTATGGTTTTGCTTATGGCATAGGTTCCTTCTGTTGGGTGGCTGCCATCATCTTTGCTGTCGTCCTTTACGGACTGCCTGCTTGTGGCGTGCAGTTACCGGAGGTATTTCAGACCCTTTTGATGGTTTTGATAGGCATAAGTGCGTTGGGTATCTTCTTCTATAACTCTCCTGGCAGTTATCGCCGACCTGTATTAGGTTTGCTTAGTAATATAGGTGGTGGAGTGTGGGCAACCTATGGTATGGCCACGGGATTGTTGGGAGACTTACTGAGTTATATCCGTCTGTTTGCTCTTGGCCTTACTGGTGGAGTGCTTGGTGGAGTGTTTAATTCACTGGCCATTGATATGACCTCCGGCCTGCCAGTTGCAGTACGTTGGGTCCCCATGTTCCTCATACTGCTTGCAGGACATGGTATTACCTTTGCTCTCAGTATGATATCTGCATTCGTACATCCTATGCGTCTGACGTTTGTGGAATTCTTCAAGAATGCTGATTTTGAGGGTGGAGGTAAGGAATATTCACCTTTTAGAAAAGAATACAATAAGTAATAATCAATAACACAATTAAAATTTATGGAAATCTTTTTAGCTTATTTGGGCGTTGCGCTTTGCGTTGCCCTCTCAGGTATTGGAAGTGCATATGGTGTTACCATCTGCGGTAATGCATCCATTGGTGCCTTCAAGAAGAACCCCTCTGCCAGTGGTGCATACATGGGTCTGTCTGCTCTGCCTTCATCTCAGGGCTTGTACGGATTCGTGGGCTTCTTTATGCTCAACAGCAAGGTGGTGCCAGGTATTCAGATGCCTGCCGCATGTGCTATCTTTGGCGTAGGTTTGGCTTTGGGTCTTGTTGCCCTGTTCTCTGCTGTACGTCAGGCAAAGGTGTGTGCAAACGGTATTAGTGCCATAGGTGCTGGTCATAATGCTTTCGGAACCACCATGGTGTTGGCCGTGTTCCCTGAGTTGTATGCCATCTTGGGTCTGTTGGTACTCATCTTGACTGCCAATACCCTGTAATCTATAGGTGAAATCCCATAGAACTGCCGGCCTTGAGAAGAGTCCTTCTTGCTCAAGGCCGGCAATCTTTTTGTTCTGAGCGAAGAAAACAAAGGCAAAGCCAAGTATGTTTATCGCATAACAACTTAATGACCGATTCATGTTTATAGGTTGCACGTGTGATACGTGTTAGGAAAATACAGATGTCAGTACCGATTATGAAGTGTTAAATAAGATACTGCAGTACCATAGCTTT
>JBJFDX010000096.1:0-9916 GCA_051890235.1 Bacteroidaceae bacterium
GTCCAGCATCTGAGCATAAGTAACATTGGTGATATCTGCCACCAGCTTACCCACTTCTCCTTTGCTTGCCTTACCTGAGAAATAAATCAACTGAGCATTGGTGGCAATCTGGTATACACCATCCACAAGTTCGGGATAGAAACCAGTCTCCCTGAGGATAGCCACTTCCTTGGCCTCCTCCACGCTGTAAGCACCACTCTCGTATGCATTCAGCACAACCTCGTACTTATCCATGACATTCTGATACTCCTCAGGAGAAAGAATCTTAGCCTCATCCAACTTCTGTGCAATGTTGTAGATAACCATTGCCTCGTCTACCATAGCCACATAAGCCTTGCGTGCCTCGAGAACCTGCTCGAAGAGTGAACTGAACTTCTCAATCAAAGCATACTTCTCATCGGGAGAGGTACAAGCAGAGATAGCCTCTACAGCAGCCTTCAACTCGTTGATCAAGGACTGGGGGCAGCCAGGATGCTGAGCATAGTCGGCTCCAACGCTGGGCTCATAAGTAATAATAGTGTTGGCACGGGCAGCCATGCACTCCAGAGTCAGGTTGAGATAAGGCTCAGCATCAGCCAAAGTCTCATAATACTTGATGTGGATGTTGGAGATACCCACCCAGTCGTTAGAAGCCACGGGGTTGGAGTTCTCCACGCCTACGGTAAGGGTACTGTCGGTAACCATGGTCACCAGGTAGTTCTGAGCACGTCCTACTGATGCGGCATTGGCAATACTTACACGGCCACGGAGAGCATAGCCCACCAGGTCGGTGCTGGCACCCATATTGTCATACACCTCCAGGTCAAGGGCACCATCTTCGCCAACCTGGGTCAGGTAGCAGTTCACACCATCCTGAGCCTCGTTGACGGGAATATAGTTCTCGTATACCGTGGGGAGATACAGGCGGGTGTTGTTGAGGTAAACCTGTCCGCAATAGAAGGTGCTGTAACGATCATCAAAGGGTCTGTAGGCACCATTGACCTCTAATACATACACGCCATTGTTGCGATGCTCCAAAGTCTGGTACATGTTGCAGTTCTTTGCCCAGCACTCTGCACCAACAAGGCCCGTGGTCTCACTCTTGCAATAGCCGGTCATGAGAGCACCCTGCCATCCGTTGAAGCCTTCACTGAAGTCGGGATTAACCAGGAGGTTGGTAACCTCTACACCAGACTTCACACTGGTCTCGATAGCAGTCTTGAGCATCTGCTTGAGAACCTCAGTCTCAGCCTTGATTTCCTCAGTAGTAAGCAATCCATTCTCCAGGATATACATAGCACCACCATTGGTGTAGGTATCGCCAGGAGCCTCATCACTCTGCAGGTAATCCTCAAGCAAATCACGAGCCTCACCCTCAAAGTCATCATTCTCTTCCAGATACTGCTGAGTGGTGGCAACTTGATCACGATAGAGATTATAAGCGGCAGCACTTGTCTCCACGGCTGCACGCAGAGCATTCAGAGTCTCCATTTCGACAGCAAGACCTTCAGCATCGTTTACGCTTGCCAGCTCCTCCATCTTGTCCAGTTGAGCAGAATAAGCCTCTATGTCACCAGCATAAGCCAACAGCGTCTCACTGGCCAGGTAGGCTCTACCCTCTTCGATAGTCTCTCTGTAAACCTGAGTATTTGCGCCATCTACGCCTTCCTTCACATCAGCCCACAAAGCACTTACCTGGTCTGCAGTCAGAGGGTCGTCATACACACGGGCTACAGCCACATCGCCACGCCATCCGGCCTGCACGGTACCACCTGCATCACCACCTACACAGAACCACTTGCTTCCGTCCTTGGCAATAATGAATTGCTTACCGGTATTGATGGCATTCATCAGTTTACCATTGCAATAGATATAAGCCTTGGCCTCCTCCTGGTTCCACACACCCACAAAGTGATAGTAGATTTTCTTCTGAGGCTGTATGCCACTCGTACACCAATTGTAATTACTCTTACCATTATCACTTGCATTGGGCAGGAACGTCATGACATTGTCTCTGCTGTTACCGGTAATCAAGAAACCAGTACCGCCTGATTCCATGCTTGAGAATGGCTTGATCTCCTTATCCACCACCTCTGTATAGTCGCCCATAACCACGATTTCCAGAGTGTGACCATCAGCAAGTTTGCTCTTGAACTCCTCGTTTTGCTCATAATCAAAGCGGTAACCGCTTGATCCGCTACTTGAGCCCCAGGTGTTGTCGAACCTGGCCACCACAGCACCATAACCATCATTGTAGTAGGTGCTCATTCCATCACCTACTTTCTCCACAGGGAGTTTCATAGGTGAAATGTCCTCTGCCGTACCATCGGCATTGAACTTTACATCCAGCATGTCGGCTACTGGCTTCTCCGTTTCCTGTGCCATGACAGGCATGCCTAATGCTGCCATAAAAGCAGCAGTAAGCATCATTCGAGTAAGTTTTCTCGTCATGATTCTATGTTTTAATTGTTTAACAGATATATAATGTATAGTTGTTTTCTGCAGGCAAAAATAGCAAATAATATTAGATAAAAAGCAAAAATACCTTAAAAATAGCAGAAGAAGGATTATTTTTCACCTGAAAACCAGAGAATATGACCATACCATAACAACCATATGACTCTTTTTATGATATATGGCAGAGGAGGGGAAGGAAAATCTATCTCTTATTTTCTTTCCTTCCAATAATGAGGCATAAAGAGAAAGAGGACAGTAAAGATTTCCAGACGACCCACAAGCATATAGAAACACATGAGCCATTTACCAGCAGGCAATACGTTGGCAAAACTTCCTGCCGGTCCAACACTACCCATACCAGGTCCTGTATTACTCAACATGGAAACACTTGCACCCAAACTGGAGTTCACATCCAGTCCCAGCAGACCATGACAAGCAGCACCCAAGGCCACAAGGAGGAGATACACAAACAGGAACGTCATGGTGCGACGCACCTTATCTTCACTTATGATATGGCCGTTTACTCTTACATTGAGTATGGCACGCGGATGCAGTTGCAACACAAGTTCGTTGAACAGGCACTTAGTGGCTATGATAGCTCTCAGCACCTTGAATCCACCACCAGTACTACCCGCACAAGCACCTATAGCCATGATGATAATGGTAGGACCCCAGAAGAAAGTTCCCCAGCCTACATAGTCAAACTTCTGAGCAGCAAAACCCGTGCTACTCATGATGGTAGACACATGGAAAAGTGCCGTACGGAACGATTCCTCGAGCCCTTGAGGAACAAGTCCAGAAGGACAATCCGCGGGTGTGGCAAACATCAGCAAACCTGTAAAGAGAAGAACAGACAAACCTATGATACTCAGAAAAACCTTTGTCTCTTCGTTGCGCCACAATGTGGAAGGGCGCCCAATGCTGGCATAATAAAACAGGCTGAAGTTGACTCCGCTAAGAATCATGAAGAAGGGGCATACATACTCCAGATAAGTGCTGTGGAAATAACCGATGCTGGCAGTATGAGTACTGAATCCTCCGGTGGCTATGGTACTCATGGCATGACATACAGAGTCAAACGTATTCATGGGACCCAGCCAGTAACACAAGGCACAGACGGCGGTAAGAAACATGTAGATAAGCAACAAGCGGCGGGCTGTATCTCCTATTTTGGGCCTAAGTTTGTCCACACCCAGACCTGTAACCTCGGCAGAAAACACATTACTGCTCTTCATCTCATACGAAGGTATCAGAGCAAAGGAGAAGACCACGATTCCTATTCCACCTACCCAATGGGTCAGGCTTCGCCAGAAAAGCAGATCATGCGGCATGGCATCCACATCCAATATGCAGGTGGCACCCGTGGTGGTAAAGCCACTTATGGATTCAAAGAAGGCACTATGCACATCCATGTCCGCAATAAATACATAAGGAACAGAACCTATGACTGAGAACACCACCCATGAAAGTGTGACAACCATGAAACTGTCGGCACGTGTCAATCGTCTGTTCTTATCCCTCTCCCCGGCCATCTTGCATAAAAGTCCTATCAGGAACGCACCTGCGGCTACCAAGAGAAACAAGTTCCAATGTCCCTCACGGTAAAACGCAGACACGACAGCACAGAAAGCCAGCAGGAGGCTCTCCATCATGATCAGTATGCCAAAGATGCCTTTCTTCATTCTGGTTGTGGATGACAGAGGCACTCATGGATTTTCCTCACGATGCCCCCATAATATCTGTTATCAGGAATTATTTTTCTTATCCAAAGCGTGTTTGGGATAATCAATGGTGTAATGCAAGCCTCTGCTCTCCTTACGCTCCAGCGCCTGACGCGTGATGAGGTATCCCACATTGATCATATTTCTCAGTTCGCAGATGTCACGCGTGGGCTTCACCCTCTTAAAGAGATGCTCTGTCTCCTCATAAAGCAAGTCAAGGCGCTCCCAAGCACGATGCAGACGCAAGTCGCTTCGCACAATACCCACATAGGTACTCATAATCTGATTGACCTCCTTCACATCCTGAGCTATCAGCACCTTCTCCTCGTTACTCATGGTACCTTCGTCATTCCACTCAGGAACCTGTTCGTTGAAGCCATAGTTGTCAATGACTTCCAGCGAATGGCGAGCTGCAGCATCGGCATATACCACAGCCTCTATGAGAGAATTGCTGGCCAAACGGTTGCCACCATGCAGTCCTGTGCACGAACATTCGCCCACGGCATAAAGCCGGCGTATGCTGCTTTGTCCGTCCAAGTCCACCTGAATACCGCCACACATATAATGGGCACTTGGTGCCACGGGAATATATTCCTTGGTAATATCAATTCCGATGGAGAGACATTTAGCATAGATATTGGGGAAATGATGCTTGGTCTGCTCAGCATCCTTGTGAGTCACGTCCAGACATACATGATCCAGTCCGTGCTTCTTCATCTCCCGGTCTATGGCACGTGCCACAATATCACGGGGAGCCAGACTGCCTCTTTCATCATATCTCTGCATGAACTCCTCGCCATTAGGCAAACGCAGAATGCCTCCATATCCACGCATGGCCTCGGTAATGAGGTAGGCGGGATGCGTCTCCTTGGGATTGAAGAGTACGGTAGGATGGAACTGTACGAACTCCATATCCTTCACTTTGCCCTTGGCGCGATATACCATGGCTATACCATCGCCTGTGGCAATATTGGGATTGGAGGTGGCGGCATAGATAGCTCCCGTGCCTCCTGTGGCAACCAGAGTGATGCGGCTCAGATAAGTGTCTACCTTTCCAGTCTCAGGATTCAGCACATAGGCTCCATAGCACTCAATATCCGGAGTACGTCGGGTGACACGTATGCCCAGATGATGCTGGGTGATAATCTCCACGGCGAAATGATTCTCCAGAATCTCTATGGATGGATGACTGCGTACAGCCTCCATAAGGCCACGCTGTATCTCGGCTCCCGTGTCATCGGCATGATGAAGGATGCGGAACTCGGAATGTCCTCCCTCGCGATGCAGGTCATACTCTCCGTCCTCCTTCTTGTCAAAGTTCACACCCCACCTCACCAGGTCAGCAATACCTTTGGGAGCGTTTCGCACCACCTGCTCCACGGCTGCAGGGTCGCTGATATAGTCCCCCGCTATCATGGTGTCCTCGATATGCTTTTCGAAGTTATCCACCAGCAGATTGGTCACCGAGGCAATGCCTCCCTGTGCCTTAGCCGTATTGGCATCCTCGAGTGTAGTCTTGCACACCAGAGCAACTTTTCCTTTGCCCGAATCTGCCACTTTGAGGGCATAACTCATGCCCGCCACGCCACTTCCTATAATCAGGAAATCAAATTTGCGTATCATGATACTATTGGCTTTTTACCGTTTATCTGTGCAAAAATACTGAATTTCTTGTAGAGAAGAACCCATTATTCTTTTTTTATTTATCTTTGCAACACATTTGTTGTAAGAAAACCGCCGAGAATGATATCATATAGGAAATGGGGTAGGAGAGCCGTTTGGGTTGCACTCGTGTTATGCATGACATCATGCGGAACCAAGCGTGCGGCTATGACATATTCCTCTCAGATGCCTGCCAAGGAGAATCCCCTGCCCGCAGCATCTGCGGGAAACAACGGGGCGGCATCACTCCCCATCGAAGAGACTGAAGAGACCTGCCTGACACAGGAACGCATTACTGTCAAGTATGCCGATAACCAAACCTGGCTGGGGTATGTCCAGCAGCAGATGGACTCGCTCTGCCGCTCAGCTATAAGCGAGTCTTCCCAACTGGGCATCTACATCTACGACCTTACCGACAACCAACCGGTCTTTGCATACAATCCCAGGCATAGGATGCGTCCCGCATCATGTGAGAAACTGGTGACGAGCATCACCCTGCTCGACCAAGCCGATGGCCTGAAGCCACTTACCACCGAGGTGATGGTCACAGGCCAACTGGCAGGAGGAGTACTCGAGGGAGATATTTATCTGACAGGAGACATGGACCCTCTGCTCACCCGAGCCTGCCTCGACAGTCTGGCTCAAGCGCTTCATCAGACTGGGATTGACAGCGTGGCTGGCAGGTTGTGTGAGCTGATGCCTCCCTACGAAGTTCCTTCCTACGGATGGGGATGGTGCTGGGATGACGACTATGGGCCCATGGCAGCTCATCTGATGGACGGAATGGAGGGAATACAGACGGGCTGGACAGATGCCCTCAACCAGGCAGGCATCAAGTTACAGACCGATAGAGTGGCCGAGGTAAGCCAGATGGAAGGCGAGAGTTTCCTGGCACTCCGTATCGAGCATGACGTGAACGAGGTGCTGGAGTCTGTACTGAAGAAGAGTGACAACATCTATGCCGAATGCCTCTTCTACCGCTTGGCCTCCATGACAGGTAGAAAGCAGACAGCCCGCCACCAGGCTGTGGAAGTGATAAACGGCCTCTTCAAACGCCTGGGACTTGATCCTAAGGATTATCTGATTGCCGACGGCAGTGGACTTTCGCTCTACAATTATGTCACGCCTCATCTGCTCGTCACGTTACTCAACCATGCTCACCACACGGAATCCATACGTACTCATCTCGTACCTTGCCTGCCCATAGCAGGAATCGACGGCACTCTGAAGCGACGCATGACTGATTCAGCTGCCCAAGGCAACGTGAAGGCCAAGACGGGTACCGTGGAAGGGGTATCCTCTCTGAGTGGTTATCTGACGGCCGCCAACGGACATCTGTTCTCGTTCAGCATCATTAACCAGGGAGTGGCAAGGACACGTACGGGACAGAACTTCCAGGATGCCGTGTGCCGACTGCTCTGCGAGTGAGCCTCTCACACCCCTTTAAACAACAAAAAGAGAACAATCAACCGTCAATACATATTATATATTATTATACAACGAAGAAAATGAAAAAACTATTGTTTATCGCGTTGATGGGCATTGCACTTAATGCCTCGGCGCAAGATTACGAAAGTGATTACGAGTTTGAGGATGGCGGAAAGACTTGTGTAGAGTGGTTCAACCAGTTTACAAGTGAAGTGAACCTGCTGGAAGCCGAAGTTTCATCCCTCAAAGCCAGAACAAAGACCGATGGCTCAAAGGTCCTGAAACAGCAACTCAAGGACAAGCAGGCCGACCTGAAGGCTGCCAAGAACAATCTGAAGGTGGCCAAGAAGGCCATGCAGAGCGACAAGGCTGCCGACAAGGCCATGCAGAAAGCCATGAAGGAAGGCGCTAAGTTGCAAGCCAAGAAGGACAAAGCCCAGGCCTCACTCATCAAGGCACAAAAGAAATCTGCCGATGCGGAGAAGAAAGTAACAGCCGCAGAGCAGAAGCTGGAGCAGGCACGTCAGAACCTGGACAAGGCTATCGCTGAAGTAGATAAGGTTCGTGCTCAGGTCAACGACCTGCAAAACTCCTCTGATATCTCTCAGACCAGCATCCGCAAGGCTCGCGAACAGAAGGCTGCTGCCCGCAAAATGGTTCGCGACCACGTCATGCTTCGTCCCGACGGTAAGAGCGGATCGGTTCATTAAAGCCATACAGGCCATTAGATACCTGGGAAGACATTAAAAAAAAGCCAGGAAATAATCTTTGGTAATCCAAGGACGGTTAGGGTTGAAGTCCATCACCCGTTTGACCTCCTGTCATACAAGCAGCCGCTTGGGGAAACCTTCTCCCTGGGCGGCTGTCTGATTTATCTCAAATTTGCGTCAAACACGAGATGAGTTTGCGCCAAACACGACACGAGTTTGGTACAAACAGCCAACCCGTGCCTATCATTATATATTAAGACCACAGCCAATATACCACAAATGGGGTATTGCGGCACAAGACAGATGCCCGTACCTTTGCATCGTCCTTGGGAAAGAAAGCAGCAGGCATCCTTTGTCAGGCAGCAATCCTATGAGGCAAGCGAACAAAAGAAATAATTAAGTTTTAACTCAAACAAATACCGTTATGGCAAAGATTTATGAGAAACTGACCGAACTGGTGGGCCATACGCCCTTGGTTGACTTGCAGCGACTGGCTGCCAAGAAAAATGCTCTGGCACAGGTAGTGGCCAAGGTGGAGTACTTCAATCCCGGAGGAAGCGTGAAGGATCGTATCGCTCTCAACATGATAGAAGATGCTGAGCAGAAAGGAATTCTGAAGCCTGGCAGCGTGATTATTGAGCCCACAAGTGGAAATACAGGCGTGGGACTGGCCTGGATAAGCCGCGTGAAAGGTTACGAAGCCATTATCGTAATGCCCGAAACAATGAGTAAGGAGCGTCAGAACCTGCTGAGGGCTGCAGGAGCCAAACTGGTACTCACCTCGGGAGCAAAGGGAATGAAGGGTGCCATCGAGGAAGCCAACAAGTTGAAAGAAGAAACTCCCGGAGCCGTTATCCTGGGACAGTTTGTCAATCCCGCCAATCCCGATATGCATGAGCGCACAACAGGTGAGGAAATCTGGCAGGATACCGACGGAGAGGTGGACATCTTCGTAGCAGGAGTAGGCACAGGAGGAACCGTGAGCGGCGTAGGCCGTGCACTCAAGAAGCACAATCCCAACGTGAAGGTGGTGGCAGTGGAGCCCGAGAGCAGTCCCGTGCTGAGTGGCGGACAACCAGGAGCACACAAGATTCAGGGTATAGGAGCAGGCTTTGTTCCTCAGACCTACGATTCCCAGGTGGTGGATGAGATTATCCAGGTAAGCAATGATGCCGCCATCCTTACAGGACGCGAACTGTCACTTTACGAAGGCCTTATCGTGGGAATCAGTTCGGGAGCTGCTGCCTATGCGGCTTTGCAACTGGCTCAGAAACCTGAGAACAAGGGCAAGCGTATCGTGGCCCTGCTGCCAGATACAGGTGAGCGCTACCTGAGTACGCAATTATACGCCTTCGAGGAGTATCCCTTGTAATCTCTCTTATTGTCACAAGCAGATTCCCTCAAGGGGATACAACTGACAGAGGGGGCACGCCCACGGATAGAATGCCGCTGGCGTGCCCCCTCTGTATCTGCTTATGTAACGTGTACTTAGGATTTAGAAGCGGTAACCATAGGTGATACCTGCGTTGAAATTCTTCAGCTTTCCGAGTTCATAACCATTCTCTTTGAAGAATTCTCTGCGGTAGCTGTCACGATACATATCGGTCAACCCCCAGTCAAAAGAGAAGGTCAAAGAGTGGTGATTGGCATATTCAGCACCAACGCGGAAGCCCAATCCAAAGTCATAACGCTGGATTTCGCCCAGATCCATTTCGCTGTTGCGGAAGAACTTGCAAGAATAATCCTCAACGGCATCGCTGTCAAAGTCGAACTTTTCCTTTCCATTCACTCCTATGGCAAAGTAAGGACCGAAATCGGCATAGACGCCCAGATTCTCCAATATGTTGAAACGATAACCCACATGCAGGGGAATCTCGATATAGCAAGGACGGAACTTGGCGGTACAAGAAATCTGATCAACAACATCCATAATTTCCATCTTGGCACCCTTCATGGTGT
>JBJFDX010000097.1:0-2682 GCA_051890235.1 Bacteroidaceae bacterium
GAAATTTTTTGTAAATTTGCAGTTAGAAAGGGCATTTTGCGGATTCAGAAGAATGCTTTGGGGGTACTTAATGTGTCTCCTCCCACGTCAGTATGGTCTAAAACAAACAATAATATATATATATGAGGAATCAAGTGATTGTGCTATGCACTCTGGCGTGCATGCTTGGAACAAACGGGTCCAAAGCCCAGTTCGTTTTTGATAATCAAGCCGAACTGGCTGCTGCACGTATGGGCGTGGAGCGTGCTGCTCGTGTCTATTTTGCTCATTATGTCTCCCCTGCTCCTGACAATAGTCAGACTCGCTGGGTGCAGATAGACCTTGGCAGCAGCAGAACTTTCGATACCATCAAACTGTTGCCCGACAATCTGGAGGGTAGTTTCCTTTCCTGCGGTTTTCCTACTCGTTTCCGTATTGAGGTGAGTGACGATTCTACCTTTGCCACATGCGCCATGTATTATGACCGTAATGTCACCTTGGATGAGTTTCATGAATTCAGCGGTCAGGTCTTGAGCATCAGCAAACAGGCAACAGCACGATATGTTCGCCTCACGGCCACTCAACTGCGTGATGCCCGATTGGCCTTGCAGAAGATAATGGTTCTGCATGAGGGAAAGGATATTGCCGTGGGCTGCAGGGCAAGCGAATCTAATCCTGCTCCAGAAAACAACGTGCAGGCCTTGACTCGCCCCGAGAGACCTATGGGCGAATTCGTGGTGACAGACAATCCACAAAATGTGATTCCTCAAGAAAAATGGAAGCCTGTGGCTAATGTGGTGGAGACGCCTGTGACAGGAGTGAGACTGGGGGATGGCCTGTTTAAGAAGGTCATGGAGAATAATATCGCTTATCTCATGAATACTTTCAATCTGGATGAGTTGGCGTATGATTTCCGTCTCAAGGCAGGTATGAACCTTCCTCCACGCAGCGGAAGGCATAGTTATTTCTGGACCGCACAACTGCCAGGTTCCAGCGCAGGACGCTTCCTCATGGGTGCCGGTGGGACTCTTCGATGGATGGATAATGCTCCTCTGAAGGCTCGCCTCGACAGCATGATTGATGTCATCGACCTT
Source organism: Bacteroidaceae bacterium (assembly GCA_051890235.1). Taxonomy (GTDB): domain Bacteria; phylum Bacteroidota; class Bacteroidia; order Bacteroidales; family Bacteroidaceae; genus Physcousia. The sequence goes on from JBJFDX010000097.1 coordinate 1,074, forward strand.
TGCAAGGAACCTGATGGGTATCTCATGGCTTATCCCAAGAGAGCCATCTTTGACTTCGAGAACGGAGCTTATGTGCGTTCGTGGGTCAGCCATGGACTTATCGAGGCAGGATATGCTGGTAACCCTAAGGCTTTCTCCCTGCTCCGCGGATTCTATGACTGGTTTGAGCATTCGCCTTATCTGCCTGAGATGCTTTTCAGACCAGGACAGGGTGTTCAGGGAGCCATACCTCTGACTCGTACATACTTTTCTCCTGTGGGCAAGCCCGAGGAGATTATGGTCATGCAACGCTACTTCCAACAGAACTATTGGATGGAATGGCTTGCCGCACGCAATACAGATGCCATATGGAAGTACCCTTATGACCGTCCACACAATTATCTTGTGACTGCCATTGAACCTTATATGGATCTGTATGGGGCTACAGGGGATGAGAAATACCTTGAGGCTGTAAAGGGATTTTGGGATCTTTTTCATGATAACTGGGAACATATCGGTGGCTCGCTGGCCATCAACGAGGGCTATTTTCCTTATCCTCCCAAGTCCCTCTTCCTGACAGCACGCACGGGTGAACTTTGCGGTAATGCCTTCTGGATAAAACTCAACCAGCGCTTCCATAACATCTGGCCCTATGAAGAGAAATATAATGCCGAGATAGAAAAGTCTCTCTACAATGTGGTTATTCCCAATCAGGTGGCTGACAGAGGTATTGCTTACTTTGCCAGGATGCACGGCCATAAGATGGGATATGCCGAAGGGGATGAGATAGCCACCAATACTTGTTGCGAAGGACAGGGTACCCGCATCTATGGCTCTCTTCCTGAGTATATATATTCACTTGCGCCCGATGGAGTGCTCGTCAATCTCTTTGCTTCTTCCACCCTCCGTCATGAGGTGAATGGCATGCCTTTTACGCTGGACATGCATACCGATTTCCCTTATGACAAGGCTGTTTCTGCCACCATAGGATGCTCTCAGCCCACACGCTTCTCACTCAAGATACGTGTGCCAGGATGGGCTTCTGGCAAGATGAAGGTAAAGGTGAATGGTAAGTCTACTTTTGTTGGAAAATCAGGAACTTATATTGATATTAACCGTGTATGGAAAGATGGAGACAAGGTGGAGTTCGTTTTACCTGCTTCATTCCGTACTACTAAATATGTGGGCATGGAAAAGGGATTCGAACAGGGACATTATGCTCTCGAGTACGGTCCTCTTCTGATAGCGGCAGTCTGCACCAAGGAGGGCTCCGAGCCGGTAGTTCCTTGTGATGTGCAGGAGGTGGTGTCACGCTTGAAGCCTATTGCAGGCAAACCTCTTCACTTCACTCTTGAGGGTTGTGACTTTCTGGAGTTCATGCCATATTATGAGGTGGAAGGTCAATCCTTCTCCAACTTCCCTGAATATAGGGCCGCGCGTCCCTAATCCGGACTGTCTGCTTGTCCTTAAACCCGAATCGGTCATTAGAGTTATGATGATTCCAATTTACGTTTTTGAGCAGATGTTTTTGCGTTTTGAGGGCGCAATGGGTGCCATTGCAACTGAATAACGGGAAGACAGATAGCAAGAAGGATGTTGGTAAGCGCATTAGTAACTATTCAGCGATTAG
>JBJFDX010000098.1:0-2679 GCA_051890235.1 Bacteroidaceae bacterium
AGTATATCTTCTATTGCCAATGCAATATATCTTCTTTTAAAAGTTAATAGTATTGAATTTTCTTTCCGTATTTGTCGGCAAATTGAAAAACTATATGCTGATTCCGTATTCTTCAATCTTACGATAAAGAGTGGTAAGTCCTATTTTGAGCAGATGAGCTGTTTCGGTCTTGTTGCCATGGGTGTAACGAAGCACCTTGATGATATGATTGCGCTCCACGCTCTTTAGGTCGAGAGAGTCGGACTGGGTGGAAGATGCTTCACTTGAGAGCATATCGATGGGCAGGTCGCTGCAAGTGATTTCACTATCACAGACAATCAAGGCATGCTCGATGGCATTCATCATCTCGCGCACATTCCCTGGCCAGGAATAGGATAGAAGCATTTTCCTTGCTTCGGAGGAGAGTGTTGGTACGGGACGATTTATCTGCCGGGCATAGTTCTCGATAAAATGCTGGGCCAATAAGGGAATATCATTTCGGCGATGGCGTAGGGGAGGTAGCAGGATGCGGAACACGGAAAGTCTGAAGTAGAGGTCTTCGCGGAATCGACCATAGGAAATTTCTTCCTTTAGGTCGCGGTTGGTGGCGGATAGTATGCGCACATCTACGTGGGTGGTCTTAGTATCGCCAACCTTAACAAACTCGCCTGTCTCAAGCACACGGAGCAACTTTGACTGCAGTTCGAGTGCCATTTCGCCTATCTCATCCAGAAAGATGGTTCCATGATTAGCTTCTTCGAGTAGTCCTCGCTTGTCTTTTACGGCTCCTGTAAATGCTCCCGCCTTGTAACCGAATAGTTCGCTCTCAAGTAGTTCTCGGCTGAATGCTGAGCAGTTGAGGGCCAGGAAGGCATCGTTGCTGCGGTGGCTGGCGTTATGGCTGGCTCGTCGTCAATGATAAGTATCCGGTTCATACCTTTATCACTCTATTTTAAACCTTTTTCTCTTAGAAATGGATGTACGGATAGAAATGTGCAAAGGTGATGCCAAGTAGGTAATTGTCTTGAGTAAGTACTTGGCATTCAAATGCAAAGACACTAAATGTGTCAGATGATAGTACTTAGTTCACCCTTTCGTTTTGAAAATGTGTTTTTCATTTTGGGCCAAAAAGAGCGTAATATAGAACACTGGAGTATGAACACAAACCAGTACTTTTGTAATTGGTAGATAGTTTGTTTCGTTGATGATGGTGAAGAGAAAAATGAAATTATACGTACTTGTACTTGTTTGCTTGCTCCTGGGAGCTTGCCAGGCTTTTGATGTCCATCCCTATGATGGAAAGATACAGGGGAAGAAGCATCTCAACAAGACTAATATCCAAAGGATTGAAGCTGCTACACAAGGAGCCCGACAGATACAGTTCGCAGTGATAAGCGACACACAGCGTTGGTTGGACGAACTGAAGGATGAGGTGAAAAGTATCAACGAGCATGAGGATATAGACTTTGTGATTCATTGTGGTGACTTGGTGGATTATGGCATCACCAAGGAGTTTGACTGGCAGCAGGAGGTGCTGCTTGGACTCCATGCTCCCCTGGTGGTGCTGCTGGGCAATCATGACTGTTTGGGTAGTGGGAAGGACGTTTTCAGGAAGATGTTCGGCCCCGAAAACTATAGTTTTGTGGCTGGACACGTACGCTTTGTGTGTGTGGATACCAATGCCTTGGAGTATGATTTCAGCAATCCTGTGCCTGACCTCAATTTCCTGCGTACTTTCACTCAGATGGATGATGTGGAGGCCAGCGTGGTGGTGATGCATACGAAACCATTCGATGATGAGTTTGACAACAATGTGGCTGAGCCGTTTCATTACTATATCAAGCAGATGCCTAACACCCTGTTTTGTCTGTGTGGCCATTGCCATAAGAGTGCTGCCTTTGACCTCTTCAATGATGGACTGATATATTATCAGGCCAATTGTGGGAAGAACAGAGAGTATTACATCTTTACCATTACTGATCAGACCTACACCTATGAGACGATTCGCTATTAGCATACTGCTTGCCTTGATGGCTTCAGTTGCTGGAGCACGTCAGGTAGCTGATACTTTGTCACTGGATTCCTTGCCTCTGCTGACCAAGCGTCAGGAGGCTTATATCAGACGACTGGAGAGATACCATAAATTTTGGCATTCGCTTACACCTGACTTCCTAAGGTTTCAGTATGCGGGAAGTATTGGACTGGTTAATATGGGATGGGGATGGGCCTATGCACGGGAGCGTCGTTTGGAGACAGATGTCATGCTTGGCTTCGTGCCCAGTTATGAGAAGGCGGACCCTTTCTTCACGCTTACCTTGAGGCAGAGCTATATGCCATGGCGCTTGCCAATTGGAACGAGAGGATTCGGATGTCAGCCGCTTTCCTGTGGTATCTTTTTCAATAGTGTGTTGCGCAGTGACTACTGGACTCGAGAACCTGAGCGATATCCCAATCGCAGTTATTATAAGTTCTCCACCAAAATGCGCATACACCTGTTTGTGGGACAGCGGTACACGTATCATATACCTTCGGATCGCCGTTTGCTTGCACGTAACATCAGTGCCGTGTGGGAGTTGAGTGTGTGTGATTTGTATTTCCTCAACAAGGTGGTCAACAAGAGTGTTCCCTGGTACGAGATGTTCAGTTTGTCACTCGGCTTGAAGTACGACTTCTGAACTCTCATGTTTTGTCCTTCTTTAT
>JBJFDX010000099.1:0-9803 GCA_051890235.1 Bacteroidaceae bacterium
CAATCAAACAGAGGAGCAAAAAGGGATTAATCCCATACCGCTCAGAAACAAAAACTAAGGATTAACAACTATGAGCCAACGTATCTATTCCGCCCTGGTGGCAATGCTATGTACAACACTATCCCTCTACGCTCAAGTACGCGTAGAGGTAGATGTCAACGACAAACGTATCGAGGTGAGTCCCTCACTCTACGGCATTTTCTTCGAAGATATCAATCACGCGGCCGATGGCGGCCTGTATGCTGAACTCATCCGCAACCGTTCGATGGAATATTCCTTGACGGAACCAGAGGGATGGGAACCCCTGCAGAGTCAACTGCAACTATGCACCGAAGGGATGCTCAACGACGTTCAGAAGCAGGCTCTGAGGGTGCAGGTAGAAACCCCTGGAGGTGGAGTGAGCAACTCTGGATACTGGGGGATAGGAGTAAAGCGTGGCGAACAATACCGGCTCTCAATGTGGATACGTATGGAAGACGGAAAACCGGGAGAGTTGACTGCCGAACTGAGGAGTCGTGAAGGCAAAGTGCTTGGCAAGAGCGAACTGCAAGGAAAGGTGAGCAAGAAGTGGCGTCATCTGGAAGCCACCATCACAGCAGAGGACGATGACCCACAGGCAGAGTTTGTGCTACGGGCAGAGAAGCCCTGCACCATGGTGCTGGATGTGGTGAGCCTTTTTCCACCTACATTCAAGAACCGCCCAAATGGATGTCGGCGCGATTTGGCTGAGATGCTTGCCGCTCTGCATCCTGCATTCATGAGATTCCCCGGCGGCTGTGTGGTGGAAGGAAACATACGCCCTGAAAATGCCTGGCACTGGGAACGGACCATAGGCCCCATTGAACGACGTCCCGGGCATATGAACGCCAACTGGGGATATCCCACCACCGACGGTCTGGGCTTCCATGAGTATCTGCAGTTGTGCGAAGACCTTGGCGCTGTACCCCTTTATGTAGTGAATATAGGTATATGGCATGGCGGATGCACTCCCCTGGACAGTCTGCAGGGATGGATAGACGAATGCCTGGGAGCTTTGGAGTACGCCAATGGCCCTGTCACCAGCCACTATGGTAAGATGCGTGCCGAGAACGGACATCCGGAACCTTTCGGCATCGCATATATAGAAATAGGTAATGAGAACTACAACTATCGGATGGAAGATAACTCCGACCAGAGTGACCATTATCCAGAACGGTATCGCATGTTCTATGATGCCATCAAGGCGCGATTCCCCGAGGTGAAGTGCATAGGCAATGTGGAAAGTTGGGGAACAGACGCTCCCTCGTGGAGAAACCAACATCCAGTGGATATACTTGACGAGCACTATTACCGTTCGCCCAAGTGGTTTGTGGGACAATATCACCGCTTTGACTCATATGACCGCAACGGACCCATTATCTATCCAGGGGAATATGCCGTGACACAGAACTATGGTCAGAACGGAAACATGAATGCTGCTCTGGGCGAAGCAGTCTTCATGCTGGGCATGGAGAACAATTCCGACATTGTGCGAATGAGCAGTTATGCACCCATCTTTATCAACGAGAATCACAGCCAATGGCATCCCGATATGATACGTTTCAACAGCAGCAAGGCCTTTGGTACACCCAGTTACTGGGTACAGCAACTCTTCCCCAACCACATAGGCACTCACGTGGTGGGCAGCCGACTGGAATGGAGTCTGCCACGACCCACCGGGATAAGACGTAAGCATCCCGTACAAGTAGGTGTGGGCACATGGGGCACTCAGGCATCCTTCCGCAACGCACAGATTATCGTAGACCAAGACACGCTGGATGTAGAGACAAGCAGAGCATGGGCATCAGCCATCCCTAAGCAGAACGGAACATGGACCTATAGCAACGGAACACTCAGCCAAGCATCAGCCGAAGAGGGGACAGCGCGGCTCTGCCCCATCTCCATCAGCGGTGACCGATACTCTTGGCGCATGGAGGCACGCAAGGATGGAGGCAACGAGGGATTCCTGATGCTCTTTGACTATGCTGACCGACAGAACTTCAGCTGGTTTAACGTGGGAGGATGGAACAACACCTTGAACGCTATCGAACAAACTACAGCCGGAGGAAAGGAGAAACTGTCGGGAGACAGCAAGTTTAAGGTGGAGAACGGAGTATGGTACACCCTGCAGGTAGATGTCGACCGGGACAGCGTGACATGCATGATAGATGGACAAGTGTGGTGCAAGGGAGTACTCACTGGAGGCGACATGCATGGGGTTTACTCAAACAGTACTATAGACGAGAAGACAAACACCTTATACACGAAAGTCATCAACCTGGGACACGAATCCACCGATGGCACTTTGCATCTCAATGGCGGCCATGCAGCCAAGGCCACCATCACCCGTCTGGCAGCAGAGAAGGGAACTGACGAAAACACCATGCAGGAACCTCTCAAAGTGTCTCCTCAAGAGATAGAGGCACAAGTGGAGCCAGACGAGAACACCATCCATTTCAGCGTGCCACCCTTCAGCATCAGTATCCTGAGTGTGAAGCTTAAGTGATTTTCGGCTCAACGCATATGCGTTCCGTATTTATTCTGTAACTTTGCACCTGTATTATGGAGCAGAAAAACGTACTAAGCCAACAGCTAAACCAGCAACAGGTGCAAGTGCAGACATTAGCTCCGCAGCAGGTTCTACTGGCCCGACTGACGGAGATGCCCGTGGATGCACTTCGCCAGAGGGTGGAAAATGAATGCATGGAGAACCCATGGCTGGAGCGCACTCATGACGATAATGACGGGAGTGACGGGGCTGAACTGGGGAACAATGATTCTGATACCCTTGCCGATGGTGATGGTCTGTCGACAGATGAGCGCATAGGGGATTATGGAAACGAAGACGACATCCCCGATCACCTGCTCAGCAATAGTCTCGGGCAGAATCGTCCCGAGAATATGGACTATCGCTCCACACTCTCTTTCTATGATCATCTGAAAGACCAGATTCACGAGCACAACCTCACACCGCACCAGGAACAGGTAATGGAATACATGATAGGTTCGCTGGACGAAGATGGTATGCTCCCCAAATCGCTTGGACAATTGGCCGATGAGGCAGAGATATACCAAGGTCTCTCCACAGATTCCCTGGAGTTGGAAGAGTTGTTGCACGTCCTCTGGCAGTTTGATCCCCCTGGCATCGGAGCCCACTCTCTGCAGGAATGTCTTTTGCTGCAGATTGACAGAGCCCCCCATATACGATTCCGCAAGGAGGCCACAGAGGTTCTTCGCTCCTGCTACGATGACTTCATGCACAAGCGCTGGGACAAAATCGGCCAGCGGCTGCATATGGATGAGCGCACCATTGAGGGAGTCAAGCGCGAGATTCTACGTCTGAATCCGCATCCCGGAGCCTCGCTGAACGAATCAGACAATTCAGCAGAACAGCATATCACACCCGACTTTATCGTAGAGACCGACTCTGAGGGGAATATTGTCATGACCCTCAACGAGGGGGACATGCCCACCCTGACCATCAGCGAGGATGCCACGGAGCGGTTGGCCAACTATGACAAGCGGTCAAGCAAAGCGCTGAGCCGTTCAGAACTGGAGGATATGCATTTCACCCGTCGATATGTGGAGCGCGGCCAGATGTTCATACAGGCTTTGATACAACGCAGGGAGACTATGATACGCACCATGCGTGCCATCATCAACTGGCAGAAAAATTTCTTCCTGGAGGGTGATGAGAGTCTGCTCAGACCCATGGTGCTCGAAGACATTGCTGAACGTACGGGGTACGACATCAGCACCATCAGTCGCGTGAGCAACAGCAAGTATGTCCAGACCAGTTTCGGCATCTATCCCCTGAAATGGTTCTTCCTGCGCAAGAGCAGTAGTGGGAACCACAATGGCGAGGTGACGCAGCGTGAGGTGATGGCCCAACTGAATGCTCTGGTGGATGCTGAGGACAAGAGCAACCCTCTGAGCGACGACAGGCTGGCCGAACTCATGAGTGAAAAGGGATTCCCCATTGCCCGGAGAACCGTGGCAAAGTATCGAGGCATGATGAACATACCCTCTGCAAGAATGAGAAGATGAAAACAGTGATACTCATAGCACGAGTGCTTTCGGCACTCTTCCGCCCCGTCTACTATCCGCTGGTAGGCTTCATCATATTGTTTTCCTTTACCTACATGAGCATCTTTCCCTGGGTGTTCAAGCTATGGGTGCTGGGAATGGTGTACCTCTTCACCGTGATGCTCCCTTTGCTATGCACCCATGCCTATCGCCACATCAGAGGATGGAAGACCCACGAACTGCGTCACCAGCAAAAGCGAATGGTGCCCTATGCCATCCACCTCTGCTGTTACCTGTGCTGCATGTTTATCATGCAAAGTATCCATCTGCCACGCTTCATGCTGTCCATCCTGGCCGTGAGCCTGCTGGTACAGTGCGCATGCCTGCTGGCCAACCTGAGGTGGAAGGTGAGTATGCATTCAGCAGGAGCAGGAGGCGTAACGGGAAGTCTGGTGGCCTACTCCCAATTATTCGGTTTCAATCCCATCTGGTGGTTGTGTGGATGCATTCTGCTTTGCGGTTTAGTGATGACCAGCAGAACCGTCTTGCGACAGCATACCCTGGGTCAGGTACTGGCAGGCACAGGTCTGGGCATCCTATGTGGATGCTTGGGTGTGTGGGGAATGTAAGGGCAGACACCCCTGAAGGGATATGGGGACCATGCTCTTCCCCACCTACAATTGAATGACATAAACAATAAAAGATATCTATGAAACCCATTGTAAGTGTAATCATGGGCAGCACCAGCGACCTGCCCGTCATGGAGAAGGCTCTTGCCTTTCTCAACGAGCAGCAGATTCCATTTGAGGTGAACGCCTTGTCAGCCCACCGAACTCCCGATGCTGTAGAGGAGTTTGCACACAAGGCGGAAGAGCGTGGTATCAAGGTAATCATCGCAGCAGCCGGTATGGCAGCAGCCCTGCCTGGAGTGATTGCTGCCAGCACCACCCTGCCTGTCATAGGTGTACCCATCAAAGGCATGCTCGACGGTCTGGATGCCATGCTCTCCATCATCCAGATGCCTCCAGGAATTCCCGTGGCCACAGTAGGAGTCAATGCCTCACTTAATGCTGCCATCCTGGCTATGGAAATGCTGTCACTCAGTGACAAGGATATCGCAGCACGACTGCGTGCCTACAAACAGGGACTGGGAGCAAAGATAGAGAAGGCTAACCGCGATTTGGCCGAGGTGAAATACGACTATAAGTGTAACTGATACCGGTGAGGGATGAATGTCATGGCAGACCAGAATCTTCTGAATCCAACAGCAAAACTTAGCGAAGGTTACTATACCCGCCGGAGAAGTAGCGTGGCACGAGTAGGGCAGATTGCCATAGGAGGGGACAATCCCGTGCGAGTGCAGTCGATGACCACCACCGACACCAATGACACAGAGGCTTGCGTGGCACAGATAAAACGCATCGTAGATGCCGGGGGCGAACTGGTTCGACTCACCACCCAGGGCACACGCGAGGCAGAGAATATGGCATGCATCTCAGCAAGAATCAAGCAGGAGGGCATCATGACACCGCTTGTGGCTGACGTACACTTCAATCCCGCGGTGGCCGACGTAGCTGCCAGATATTGTGAGAAAGTACGCATCAACCCAGGAAACTATGTAGATCCTGCACGCACATTCAAGAAACTTACCTATAATGATGAAGAATATGCTGCCGAGGTGCTGAAGATAGAGGAACGACTGCAACCCTTCCTGGCTATCTGCAAGAAACATCACACGGCAGTGCGCATTGGTGTAAACCACGGATCACTCTCCGACAGAATCATGTCGCGCTTTGGAGATACGCCCGAGGGAATCGTGGAGTCCTGCATGGAGTTTCTGCGAGTATGCCGCAAGGAGGATTTCCAGGATGTGGTGTTGAGCATCAAGGCCAGCAATACAGTAGTGATGGTGCGCTCGGTACGTATGCTTGTAGAGGCAATGGACAAAGAGGACATGCATTTTCCCCTGCACTTGGGAGTGACTGAAGCTGGCGAAGGAGAAGACGGACGCGTGCGGAGTGCCGTTGGCATTGGTGCTCTGCTCACCGAGGGACTGGGTGATACCATTAGGGTGTCGCTCTCGGAAGAACCCGAATGTGAAATTCCTGTTGCACGCAAGTTGGTGAACTTCATTGATGAGTGTGCTTTTCTGCGATATACCTCACCCATTGAGAATGGGGTGATGACGCTCACACTGAACGAGGAAGATGCCGAAGACCTGATGTTGAAGGCTGCCATGGCAGCAGGAGCTCCCTTGATAGATGGGTGGGCTACCGACCTGGTGATCATCAACAAGGGTAAGGAGCAACCTCATCTCACCGACAGCATCCTTCAGGCAGCACGCGTTCGCTTCACACATACCGAGTTCATCTCCTGCCCTGGTTGCGGACGCACCCTGTATGACCTGCAAGGAACCATTGCCAGGATCAAAACGGCTGTGCGTGAAGCTTCGCAAAGCATGCCTCGCCTAAACAGTCTGAAGATTGCCATCATGGGATGTATAGTGAACGGACCCGGCGAGATGGCTGATGCTGACTACGGCTATGTAGGGGCAGCCAGACACAAGGTATCACTCTATCGAGGCAAAGTGTGCGTAGAGAAAAACATCCCCGAAGAGGAAGCCGTAGAGCGACTGCTGCAACTGATCAGAGAGGACACAGAGTCTTGATGCAGCACCCCAAAGCGGTATTGCATTACAGATAAAACATGTAACCCTATACTCCTTATATAATATAAAGGCAGATGAACAAGTATATAAAACCCTTCCTGACCATTCTGGTCTTTTTGCTTCCTCAAGCAATAGCTGGATTCCTGATTACTATGGTAAACAGGGTGTGGCATGTAGAACAAACGACCACAGTGTTGGCTCTTTCTATAATTATATCCAATATCTTTGCTGTGGGAATGTGCTACAATCCCTTGGGACTGCTGCGCATACCCAAATGCTTTGATGTGCGTGGAGTGAAGTGGAACAGGACTCTGACAGCCATTATAGGCTCCGTTGCCGGTGTATTGGCCCTGAACCTCTACACAGAGTTACTGAATCTGCCCAACCTGATGGAGCAGGAATTTGAGGGAATGATACACAACGTGTACGGAGTGCTGGCCATCACGATAGTGGCTCCTGTGGCCGAAGAGGTTCTGTTCAGGGAATCACTTCTAGGAGGTATGATCCGAGGTGGTGTCAAGCCTTGGAAAGCAATTCTGATATCCTCCTTAGTCTTTGGTTTACTCCACATCAACCCTGCCCAACTGCTGGGCGCCTTCGGAATTGGCATCCTACTGGCCATCGTGTACTGGCGAACGGGCAATGCAGTGCTTCCTATCTTGCTTCACATGCTCAACAATACCTTCAGTGTGGTACAAGCCTGGTATCTGGGAGATGCTGTCAAGGAGTTCTCGCTCACTCAATACTTAGGTGGCACCAGGCCGGCTTTAGTGTGTGCGCTCTGCTGCACGGTGGCATGTGTGTATCTCTTCAGACATTTCCTCACCCACTATCCACTCCATGAGGGCCCTACATCAGCCTTTGTCTCTGATGTAGAGAACACCTCCAAGTGACATTCTACTACTGAGCATCATGAGTAAAGAGCCTATTGAGATAAATGTCAATCTGCAACGTTGCCGTCATTGCAAGCGCTGTGTACAGGTATGTCCGGCTTCAGTCCTGGAATGGACAGAAGAGCGCAAACCTGCCGTGGCACGCTCGGAACAATGTATAGGATGTGGACACTGTATGGATGTCTGCGAGGCAGATGCCCTGCACCATTCGCTCTTTCCTCCCGAAAGAGTGCATCAGGTGGACCGCAGCAACCTGCCCTCGCCAGAGAGTCTGATGGCACTGATACGTGCAAGGCGGTCCAACCGCACCATCACTGATTGTCCTGTACCACAGTATATCATCGACGACTTGCTTGAAGCCGCAAGGTATGCTCCCACGGCAGAGAATACCAGAAGAGTGAAAGTGACTGTCCTCGAGGGGGAACAGATACATCATCTGGAGGATGTCGTGATGCGGTTCTTCCTGCGATTGGCCAGGGTACTGATGGCTAAACCTATGCGCCCTATCACCAAGAGGCTTCTGCCTGACCTCTATGCCGAGGCCCCTGAACTGGAACGATTCCGTATCCGATGGGAGGCTGGCGAGATGCCTTGCTGCTGCAACACATCCAGTCTGCTGGTTTTCAGCGCACCGTCTGGATATGACTTTGCCTGGCAGGACTGTAACCTGGCTTATCAGAATGTGTCACTCATGGCTGAAGCACACGGCATCAGTCAGATTTATCTGGGCTTGGTACAGACAGCCCTGCGCTTTATGACTCAAGGAAAGGTAAGACGTCTGTTGTCCTTGCCGAAAGGACATGTGCCCAAAGCCTTCATGGCCATTGGGATTCCCCGATTCCAATATTCCCGTTACACGGAACGCTGATCAGCTATTCGGTGAAGCAGAGTACGAATCTCTTCGATGACAACAAACAGGTCATCAAGGGTGTCGGCACGTAGCATACGGATACGTGTCTCGCGAAAGTCGGGAATCCCCTTGAAGATAGGTGTGGAGGCCAGATGACGACGCACGTGCAAGATACCGCGATACTCACCTATTCGCTCCACCGACTCAAGGGCCTGTTGCTTGAGGATATCGATCTTCTCGTCAAGACTCAATGGAACCTCAGGATGAAGGATCTCATGGAAAACCCAAGGACGTCCGAACGTGGCACGCCCAATCATCACAGCATCTACACCATAACGGTCAAATGCCTGCTCTGCCTGCTCTGCCGTACAGATATCTCCATTGCCAATGACAGGAATATGCATCTGGGGATGGTTCTTGACCTGACCGATGAGCGTCCAGTCGGCCTCTCCTGTATACATCTGCGAACGGGTACGGCCATGCAAGGTGAGTGCCTGTATACCGCAATCCTGCAGACGCAAGGCAAGATCCACGATAAAGGGAGTACCATCAGCCAGAAACAGGGAAGGTTCATCCCACCCCAAACGTGTCTTCACGGTAACAGGTGTATCAGGGACAGCATCTACCACTGCCCGTGTAACCGCAAGCAATTGAGGTACATCGCGCAGCATTCCACTGCCAGCACCCTTTCCTGCCACCTTCTTCACAGGACAGCCGAAGTTGATGTCAAGCACATCAGGATGTGCCTGTGCCACCACTATACGAGCAGCCTCAGCCATCGCCTGACAGTCTTTACCATATATTTGTATGGCCACAGGTCTCTCCTCGGAGGATACGGCAAGCTTCTCCAAACTGCGATTTACCATGCGCACAAGCGCATCGCTGGAGACGAACTCGGAATACACCATAGCAGCTCCCATGCGTCGGCACAGCAATCGGAAGCCGATATCCGTGACGTCCTCCATGGGAGCAAGAAGGAGAGGCTTCTCACCCAAGTCAACAGAGCCTATCCTCATGACTCGGTCCCACCCTTTGCCTGATATGCCAAGGCATAGAGCTTCATCTGCTTGAGCATGGCCAGAAGACCATTGCTGCGCGTAGGAGAAAGGTGTTCGCGAAGCCCTATTCGCTCAATGAAATACAGGTCTGCCTTGAGGATATCCTCAGGAGTATGGTCAGATAACACACGCACCAGCAGAGCCACGATACCCTTGACAATAAGGGCATCACTCTCTGCCTGAAAATGCAGCAAGCCATCCTTCATGTCAGCCTGCAACCATACTCTGCTCTGACATCCATCTATCAGGTTTTGTTCCGTCTTGTACTTATCATCCAATCCTGGTTGACT
>JBJFDX010000100.1:0-9803 GCA_051890235.1 Bacteroidaceae bacterium
AGGGGGTGATAACAAGGCCAATATTCATAGAGTCCGGCCACAATGGCATCACAATCTTCTGCAATAAACTTATTGAGCCGCTCCTTGGCCGTACCAATCCAGTCATGACGCTCCTTAAGAGCATCGGCATTGGACCGAAGTTCATCCCCCATATTGAAATCACTATATCTCAATGGCCTTCGCGTACAGCACTCATGCACCCAATAATAATCCATTCCCATGGCTCCCAGCACCACCCGACGGTTATGCCTGCGAAGGAAGCGATACAATGGAAAGATACGTTCTGCCTTGAGTTCAACAAACATAGGGTTGATGAGTTGCACCACATCATACCCCACCATTTGCGGCAACAGCAGGACGAGGCGTGCCATGAGAGCAATACCACCCCATTTACCTTCACGGCGTGACAGGTCAACATCCCGGGGATAGTCCTTCCAGAAATCGCCGTTTGACATCACAGTGACCTTATGCCCCAACAGCCTCAGCCCATCGGCCAATGTGGCATGCACATTACTGTATTCTCCCAACAGGAGTATCTTCAAGGGTGGTTGTGCCATGAGCGCTGCACGATATGGGATGTCTAACGGATAACGAACTTATGGGTTCGGCCATGAGCACCGAAACGAGCTACATAGGTACCCGAAGGCAATGTGAGGGAGGAAAGTTGTTCGATGGTGATATTGCCTCTCACATTGGCAACCAACTGTCCATCCACACTATAGATGGTTACACCCTCTGACTGCTCCTCAACAGAAGCACTTGCGCCCTTGACAGCTGTGGGCAGGAGTGAACCCTTGTAACGATAATTGAAACGTCCATTGGGAGCACAGTCACCATTGGCTATGAAATCAAGTATCTCGGTGGTGAGGGCAGGAGTATTGTCCACCCACTTGAAGTCGAAGTCCACATCCTCGGTCAGTTTCACATCGGCTCTTCCCACAGCATACATCAGCGCATATCCACTCTTTACATACTTCACAGGTGAGAGAATTTCCCACTGACTGTTCTCTGTATCCCAGCGCATCAGATAGGGTGTACCTTCCTGACATGAAATTCTGTAGTCGTATCCCTCCCATCCTGTCTTATAATCAACATCCACATTAAGGAGTACACTCATGTAATCGGTGGCAATTGTTTTCGATGGATAAGGCATGACCGAACGCGAACGGGCATAGAAGTAAAGACTGTCGGCATCCTTGCTCACCTTACAAGAGACGATGTCCACACTGGTGCGCTTGCGACACTCTGCCGGCATGGCTGTGGAAGAGGTATATGCAACATCACCTGGCTCATCGAGAAACTCTGGTGTGATATCATCCCATTGGTCAAAGCCCTGTTCAGTGTCGATACTGTGGCACACTGTAGGCACTGGAATCTTGTTCACCCCGCGATAACTGCGCAAGGCAGAGACCATCTGCATGTAATAGTTGTCCCGGATGAGGGGATCGGCACAAGGCTCCACATCCCTGCTGAACTCCTGATTGTATACGTCCACAAAATAAGTCTCTCCTATGGCAGGAGTAGCACCGGGACGCGTGTTGCCCATCTGACTGCTCTTCTCCACCACAAATCTCTGTGCCATCCACTCGTTCCATTGCGTAATCATCAGCACCTTGGGATGCGCAGCTATGGCCTTCTTAAACTGTTCAGCGAAGAATCGTCCGTAAGGTGTTTGGTTAGTGAGGCCATATTTGTTTACCGTTGGTTGCTTGCCACCACTGTAACTCTTGCCTATCTTGGAATATGGATGCATGGCTGCAGCCACTGTCATCTGTTCACCTACCGTGGTTCCTGTCTCTCGAGAGAAGTTAACCCTCTGAGGATAATAAGCCAACCATGGCCATTTGTCCTCTCCCTCTTCCCATGCCCAACTATGTCGCATGGTGAAGAAAGCCTTAGCCTCATCACTGATATCATCCTTCTGCGACACATCTATCAGAATAAGGGGTTTATCGTTCCAATAAAACCAATACTTCTTGTTGGCCTCGTTCTTATACCACTTATTATAGAGGTGGTTCACCACATTTCCTGTCCCCGAATGGCAGCAGAAGGTCAGTTTGGGCGAAGGCAACCCCAGTTTGGTACGACGGTCTATCTCATTGATGACCACCTGAATCTGATCATCGTAGGTAAAGGCATTGGTAACATCAAAGAAATAAAAGTCTATTCCTGCATCCACCAGCATCTGCATATGCTTGGCCACAATATATCGGTCACCACCCTTGTAATAACCCAGCACAGGTTTGCTGCCCCAATGGAACTGTGATACAGCGCCCCATGCAGGTGAGTCGGGATTAGCCTCCAGCAGTCGGGTTATATCCTTCACTTCATCTCCATGCTGTCCATGCCATACATAATAGAAGATACCCACATTGCAAGTTGTATCCTTTTCCATGCGGGCCACTCCTCCATCCGAACTGCCCACTGTACGCCCAAGTCCGTCACAGCATACCCAGGTGTCACTCATCACATTCACCTTCTGAGAGGTTACCGAGGCTGACACCATCAGCGCCACGGTCAAAGTCAAAACTCTTGTTTTCATCTTTCTTTTGATGTTTTATCTTGTTCTTAGGTTCTATTCTTCTATCTCCATCATACCTTTGCCATCTGACGTGCGGGCCTTCCAAGTGCCAACAACATACCTCCGATAAGTATCACACTACCCAAGAGGGCCATCCAAGTGATGCGCTCGTGCAACACCAGAGACCCTGCTACCATGGTGAGCAGACTCTGAAAATATACATAGTTGGTGGCACGCACGGCTCCCAAGCGACTCATTACCCAATTCCACACCAGATAGCCACCTGTGGAAGCCATCAGTCCCAGAAACAGCAGGTTACCCATGACTGGTAAACGGAAGAGGACTGCCGTATCTGTCTCAAGCGGATGCACCCATATCAACCATGGGATTATGGTGAGCAAACCATAGGCAAACACCTTACGGGTGATAAAACCGGCTCCATAACGTGACATCACTCTGCGCAGAAGCAGAGAATAGCAGGCCCACGTGACCGAAGCACAGAGAGCAAGCATATCCCCCCGGGGATTGAGACGCAGGAATATCTGTCCATTGAGCACCACGAGCACAACACCCACGAAAGCACACAACGACCCAAACACCTGCAGCCATGTCAGACGCTCCGACTTATAGAAGAGAGAAACCAGAAGGGCCGTCACGATGGGGGTGGTGCTTACCAGAATACTCACATTGGCCGAAGTGGAATACGTCAATGCCATGTTCTCGGTCAGGAAATAGAGGGAACCGCCCATGATGCCCAATCCCAGCAAGGTCAATTCATCAGCCAAGCATCGGGCCCACATACGATGGTGAGAGAGAGTTGCCATGCAGATGTATGCCATCAGGAAACGATAGAAGAAGATGTCGGCTGGCATAAGTCCATACCCCAGAAGCACCTTACTGCTCACAAAGGTGGTGCCCCATACGGTCACGACGGCCAATGCTCCTATATGTCCCATCCACTCTTTCATATCAGCGCACAATCATTTTTCGTCCGTTACGTATATACAGACCACCCTGCGGTTGCCACACAGGTCTTCCCAGGAGATCATAGAGGATACCATTGCCCCTACCCTGCCCTTCTGTCGCATATATGCCAACAGGCAAATCGGCTTGAACAGGCTCACTCCAGCCACCAGGAACCTCTGCCAGTCGGGCACGCACGGTCACCTGATAATGACATCCTGCCTGCAACTGCACGAAGGAATAGGACGTGGAAGCTGTGAAATAAGCAGATGTTTCCTCCTGTTTGCCCTCTGTATTCAATCGGGTAAGCTTCAGTTCGTAATCAGTTGCATCAGAGACAGGAGTCCACTCCACTTGGAATCCCTGGGCACTGACACTCCCTGTCAAGAGAGACAAGGTGGGCGTGCCCACCACATATCCCCCATCGAACAAGAAACTGATCATACCATCCCTCTCCGTAATCTCTGTAATGGGATGACTCAGGTACTTCTTGCCATTGGCATTGGGGTTATAGAGTTTGGCTGCAGGAGTGCTGGTATCCGTAAGTTCCTTCTTGAAGGATGTTCCTGGCCAGGTATCCCCTCCTGTATTGATGTGCGAGAGCCGATTGTCTGCAGGAATGACGGTCATGCGTTGATGACTGGCCACGCTGTTCACCGCATTCTGAGCCCATGCCGTACTGTTGAAATCAACATGCAGCACAAGCATTCCATGAGCAGGAGCATAAGCATCCCATCCCTCCTGCTGATGATTCTCCAGCAGATAATATTCTCCGGGATAACTCCCGTTGCTGTTCCTGATCATGTAAGCCACCGGTTCGCTGGTAAGGGCAGGCATATCCTTCACCTCACAGGGATCGGTCAACTCTGTGGGAGTAAGCCATCCGCAATACATACGTTCGTAACTGGTGAAGGGAGCTGGAGTCTCTCCGTTTCCCGTAGGACCATTGTATGACCCATAATCCATCAAGTCCCAGACATCCATGCCGAAAGCACTCCCGCTGGTATCATACATATCGGGGAGGAACAGACAATGGCTAAACTCATGACAAGCAGTACCGATACCATCCATCGTGGTTCCCGAAGAGCCTCGGAGTTCACAAGAGCAGGCATAAGTGTCGATGGTCACGCCATTGAATGTCAATGCGCCAGGACCATCGTTCAAATCACTGGCAGCCGCCGAGAGTTCATATTCATGTGGCCAGACAGTGTTCTCCGATGCTCCTGCATGCTCGCCAAAACCTGCATAAACCACAAAGACCTGGTCCACATATCCATCACCATCCCAGTCATATTGACTGAGGTCAATTGCAGGCACAGCCATCTTGACGGCCTCGGCCACCATCTCTCCGGCATGAAGGTCATCACCATTGAAAGCATTCTTCCCATAATAGGAATAAGACTTGCTGAGCGTCACAGGCCCCAAAACATCAAAATCAAGGACAAACTGCCCATAACTCTGACTCAGGAAATAGTCTCTGACCGACCCGCTGCAATTATTCTTGGAATAGCCGGGAGCATTGAAAAACTCCTCATAATCAGCTGCTGTATGCTTGAATTTCAAATCAGGAAACTCTGCCAGGATGACAAGTCCCTTTCGTTCACCATATACAGGATTCCTCTCTGCACCCCATGCAGACTTACGTTGTGTGCTACGTGTCTGACGACGGGGATTGTTAGCCAGCATACGGGATCGGTGCTTCTCCTGCACCACGCTCTCATCAATCTCCACAGGTTCATCTTCCCCATTGAGGGTGAACGACCTGCCATCATCAGCCTTCCAATAATGGAAATGCTCGTCACCCGATAAAGTCACGGTTACCTGTGTTCCATCAGCCAATGTAAGAGTGCGCTGCACACGTTTGGCCGGCACTGCACCCACTCCCACGGAGAATGCCAATAGTATTATGGACAGAACATACTTCTTCATATCAGCCATATATATTTCAGCGTATGCAGACCTTTCTCACGGACCTGTCAGGATAGCGGAGCAGGTAAACGCCTGAGCGCAAAGCAAGGCGACTCAATTCATCAGCCTGACATTCGGTAACAAACATTCCATCAGGAGCAAAGATACGCACGCGCTGCTCGCTCTCATTCATATCACTGATTCCTGTAGCCAGAGTGCAGAACGAAGAGGGCACCGACCAATCCCCATTCAGATAATCATCGGCCAAAGCCTGTACCAGGAAGGTGTACACATGCTTCTCCTGCAATTCATCCACCCTGAACTGGCAATCATGGATACTGTCAATCACCATCACCTCATCCAGTCCATCAAGAACCTTCAGGTTGTAACATTGTGCTCCTGAGACGGGTTGCCAGGTGAGCGTAGCCTCCTGCTCCCCAACCTCTGTTGCCTGCAATCCATTGGCAATGCCGAGTGTACCCCGAGGCATGAACTTCAGCGTCACCACACCCTGTTCATCCTCCTGGATATCCACAATAGGTTTACTCATGTATTTTCCTGTGAACAGGACACTCGCAGGAGTGGTGTCATCTGTGAGCGCATGGTTCCCAGTGATGCCAGGCCACAGATTCCCCCTCAGGCTTTCTACCCATTCGGCCACAGTCTGAGCATTGTTGCTGCCGATAAAGGAGTTGTTGGCAGGGATGATGGTCATACGCTGATGATCGGCCTGCACATTCACCGTATTGCTGTTCCAGGCGCTGGACGAATAATCCACATGAGTAATCATCATGCCATGCCCCCTGCTGCCGCACATCTTCACATCCCATCCGTCGGCCTGACGGTTCTCCAGGATGTAATACTCATCCTTGTTGAAGTCACTTACCACCTTCCATCCACAGCCGCCTGAAGCAAATGAGTTCAGATGAAGCGTAGTGGGTTCGCTCACCTCCTGCAACGGTTGCCACCCCATGAAGTCACGCTCATAGGCTGTATATCCCACGGGGGTAAAACCATTGTCGGCATATTCCCCATAGTCCATGATGCTCCAGTAGTCCATGCCAAAACAGATGCCACGCGTGTCATACAAATCAGGCAACCCCAGGGCATGACTCATCTCATGAATGAACACCCCTATGCCATCGGGGATGGGAAAATACTCGCCACTGGCATCCCGCTTGAGGCGACTCTCACTCACAGATGAGTTTGCGGCAAAGCGAATGCCTCCTATGGTACTGGCACCGCCCACCTCCTTGGGCCAAATGGTATTTTCATCGAAACTGTTGTTTTCTCCAAGACCTGCAAAAAGGAACATGACAAGGTCAACGGCACCATCACCATCATTATCAAACAGGTTCCAGTCGGTTCCCGATGCCGTAGCCTTTGTGATGGCCTCGGCACAGAATTCGGCATAGTTTAAGTCTTTCCGCTTTCCATCGGATGAGTTTGCCCCATAGTAAGCATAACTTTGACTGAGTTTGACAGGACCAATCACCGTGAACTCCGGTTGAAAATCACCATTACTCTGCTCCAGGAAATACTCACGCAGACTGCCCTTGCTGCCATGTCCCGTGTAGGGAGAACCATCCTCATTGCCGTTGCAATACAGATGATAATACTGATGAGTAGCCTCCCCATCAGCCCCCACAGAGAAATCCTTGTCTGCAAAAGAAACCAGCACCACAGGGACATGCTGCACGCCATGCTGCTTCAAGGCAGCAGCAGCTGCTGAGCCAACCTTCCTGCGAGCCACCCTGCGATGACCGTCAGCCACATTCAGTAAGGTCTGCAATTCGTCTATATCCTCCAGCATCCGATAGCCTGAAGAGTCTCGCACCACAGCCTCCCCATCATCCGTAAGGTAATAAGAGAAGTACTCATCACCCATGCGCGTAACCTCCAACAACGTTCCGTCCATGAGCGTGACGGTCATACGCATACGCTCCACGGGGACAGCGTAAAGAGGCTGCAGAGCCACACAAGATATCATAGCACAGAGAGTCAGGCTCTGGAGCCATCTCCCTGAAAACAGTCTTACCATATTATATATATAATGTATTATCCATGCAAAGGTATGAAAAAATCAGCCTTTAAGAGAAAAAACTATCCTAAACATTTGTTCACATAGGAAAAACGCCCTACATTTGCAGAGCATAAAGGCAACGGGGGATTAGCTCAGCTGGCTAGAGCGCTTGCATGGCATGCAAGAGGTCATCGGTTCGAGCCCGATATTCTCCACTGCGACAGGCCGGGGAGATTTGTCTTGACGACAAGTCTCCCTATTTTTTATTTTAGAGACTAACCACATTTTAACATCTAAGCATATGGACAAACAGAATCGGGTTACACTCCCGGACAATGCATTCAGAGAACTTAAGGAGGGCGAGCAGTATACACCGCTAATGCCCAAGGACACTAATCCACGCGAGGTGACGGCATGGTCGGTGGGATGGGGTATCCTGATGGCTATCCTTTTCAGTGCAGCTGCTGCCTATCTGGGACTGAAGGTGGGACAGGTGTTTGAGGCTGCCATTCCCATCACCATCATCGCAGTAGGCGTGAGCGGTGCCACCCATCGCAAGGATGCCATGGGAGAGAATGTCATCATACAGAGCATAGGTGCCTGCAGCGGAGTGATTGTTGCAGGAGCCATCTTCACTCTGCCTGCGCTCTACATTCTGCAAGCCAAATATCCCGAGATGACTGTCAATTTCATGGAAGTCTTCCTTGCCAGCCTGCTGGGAGGCATCTTGGGTATACTCTTCCTCATTCCCTTCCGCAAGTACTTCGTCAAGGACATGCATGGCAAATATCCCTTCCCCGAGGCTACTGCCAGCACACAGGTTCTGGTAAGCGGTGAGCAGGGCGGTTCGCAAGCCAAGCCTCTGCTCATAGCAGGACTTTTGGGTGGACTTTACGACTTTGCTGTGGCCACCTTCGGACTTTGGAACGAGAACTTCACCAGCAGGGCCATCCTGTGGGGAGATACCTTAGCCGAGAAGACCAAACTGGTATTTAAGTGCAACACCAGTGCTGCTGTGCTGGGTATGGGATACATCGTGGGACTCAAGTACGCCTTCATCATCTGCTGTGGCTCTGCCCTGGTATGGTGGGTGATTGTACCTGCCATTGCCCTGCTCTTCCCCAATCTGGAAATATCAGAAGGGCTCACCGCAGCAGCAGCATCTCCCGAGGAACTTTTCCGTTATGCCAAGAGCATAGGCATCGGAGGCATTGCCATGGCTGGTGTGATAGGTATCATCAAGAGTTGGAAGCTGATTACAGGTGCCGTTAAACTGGCTGCCTCCGAGATGGGAAGCAAAAAGAGCGTCACAGGCAATGAGGAGCGTACCCAGAAGGATATCTCCATGAAAACCGTTGCCCTGGGAGCCATCATTGCCCTCATCGCCACATTCCTCTTCTTCCAATGGGATGTGATGGGCGGCGTGCTGCGCTTCAGTCTCGTAGCCATCCTGCTGGTCACCGTCATCACCTTCCTCTTCACCACAGTAGCAGCCAATGCCATTGCCATCGTAGGCACCAATCCTGTAAGTGGAATGACACTCATGACGCTCATCCTGGCCTCTGTCATCATGGTGGCTGTAGGTCTGAAGGGAACATCGGGCATGGTGGCAGCCCTCATCATGGGCGGAGTGGTATGCACGGCTCTGAGTATGGCAGGCGGATTCATTACTGACCTGAAGATAGGCTACTGGCTGGGAACCACTCCCAAGAAGCAGGAGACATGGAAGTCCCTGGGTACGCTGGTCAGCGCTGCCACCGTGGCTGGCGTCATCATGATACTGAACAAGACCTATGGATTCCAGGATGGACAGTTGGCAGCACCACAGGCCAATGCCATGGCTGCCGTCATCGAACCTCTGATGAATGGCAGCGGGGCACCCTGGATGCTGTATGGCATAGGAGCTGCCATTGCTCTTCTGCTCAATGCCTTTGGTGTATCAGCCCTGGCCTTTGCACTGGGCATGTTCATCCCTCTGGAGTTGAACCTTCCTCTGCTGGCAGGCGGTGCCATCCAGTGGTTTGTATCCACACGCAGCAAGGAGGCATCACTCAACAATGCACGCAGCGAAAAGGGCACCCTGCTGAGCAGTGGATTCATTGCCGGTGGCGCCCTGATGGGTGTGGTAAGCGCTGCTCTTCGCTTTGGTGGAGTGGAATTTGACTATGGCATGTGGTGGAACAACACCCTCAGCGAACTGCTCTCTCTGGGTATGTACTGCATGCTTTGCATCTTCCTCATCAAGATGTCCATGAGATGCAAAGCATAACATAAAAGTACGAAAGACAGCCTCATAGAAGAAAAAAGCGCGGCAAGGAACGGCACCAACAAGGAAAATGTCGTACCTTTGCAGCGCTGTCACGAGTTGGCAGCATATTTCAAACCTAT
>JBJFDX010000101.1:0-2666 GCA_051890235.1 Bacteroidaceae bacterium
ACATCCTTCTTGTCATCTGCCTTCCCGTTTTTCGGTCACAAAGGTTCCTCAAAACGAAAAAACATCCGCTCAAAAAATTAAACTGGAATCATCATAACGTTAATGAGCGATTCGGGATAAATGAAATATGGCGGTATGCTTATTTGGGAAGACGGAAGATGATGGGAAGGTTCATCCTGAAAGAGACCTTCTTGCCATCCTTGACGGCAGGTTTCCACTTGGGCATAGCCGAGAGGACGCGGATAACCTCCTCGTTGAAACCCTCATCCACGGTCTTCTTGATGTTTACCTCGGATATCTTACCTTTCTTGGTGACAACAAATTCGGCAAAAACGCGGCCCGACTTCTTCTGTTTGAGCATGGCATCCGGATAACGCAAGTTCTTGGCGAAATAACCCATGAGGGCCTCCTGGCCACCGGGGAACTGAGGCAATTCGTCCACCACGGAGTATACACTATCAGCCTTTGCTGCCTCG
This sequence comes from Bacteroidaceae bacterium, assembly GCA_051890235.1. Lineage (GTDB taxonomy): Bacteria > Bacteroidota > Bacteroidia > Bacteroidales > Bacteroidaceae > Physcousia. The sequence goes on from JBJFDX010000101.1 coordinate 477, forward strand.
AGACAGACTGTACGTGCCTCGGCCTGGATGCAGAAGCACATCATGCAGAATGCAAGAATGCATGATAACACAATAGATTCCTTCTTCATACGAGATTATTTATTAAGGTAATACTATTATTCAGGTTCTACTCTCGGCCAGCCATTCGCCCAGTTGCTCGATATCACGTGCAATAATGTCAGGCTGACGGGGCGCCTGCCGTGCAACCTCGGCTGTGGTTTCTCCTGAGAGAACCAAGCATCCCACGGCCCCTGCGTTATGTGCCATGGCAATATCCGTGTAGATACGGTCTCCCACCATGCATATCTCCTCCGGCCTGAGTCCCATCTGCTGCTGAATACCCAACAGCATGTTGGGATCGGGCTTTCCCAGGGTGATGTCAGGCTTGCGGCCACCTGCAGTTTCAAGCATACGGCAGATGCTGCCGCAATCCACCAGAACCGTTCGCTCGTTGGTAGGACACACGAAGTCAGGATTGGTAGCGATATAGGGCAAACCCTGCTTGATCCACCATGCAGCACGACAAGCCCTGCTGTATGTGAGGGTCATATCAAAGGCTGCAACCACAATATCGGGCACGTCATCAGGATCGTCAGCCGTGGAGATAAATCCAGCCTTGAGAAACTGCTCGGTCATGCTGGGCGTACCCAGGAGAAAAAGTTTGCGTGCATCGGGATAATGGGCACGTATGTAATCGATGGTGGCAATGGTGGTATTATATATCTCCTTCTCCGTGGCATGAATACCCATATGCTCGAGTTTCTGCAGATAGGCATCAATACTCCTGCTGGGATTGTTTGTCAGAAAAGAGTAGGTAATCCCCATCTGCTTCAGTTTCTCGAGGAAAGGGATGGTAAAGGGAAAGAGCGTGGTGCCCATATAGATAGTACCATCCATATCCAATGCCACGTGGCGCACACCACGGAGCATCTCCTTAATCTTCTGTTCCATATCCATCGGCTTTAGCTTTCCACATTGTGCTGAAGGTAATCACGCCTATCAAAGCAACACATATCATACCCATAAAGACGTAGTCCCAACTCCTATCGGGATTGACCTTGTTCATCAGGTCCACAAACATACCCACGCCTATTCCCGAAACAAGTCCGCTGGCATAACCGAACAGCCCAACAAAACCATTGGCTGTGGCTGCCGCACGGTTGGTGGCCTGGTTGGCGGCAGAAATGCCTATGAGCGCCTGAGGACCATAGATGCAGAATCCTGCCATGGCAAGCACAACCACCATGAGCCAAGCGGGAGTGCCGGCAGGCAGCATGAGGAAGATACCCATAAAGACAGCCACACCAACCATACAGAAAAGGCAGGTGCGATGGGCACGTCCCTGCAACCATCGGTCGGTCATCCATCCGAAGAAAAGCGTTCCCAGAATGCCGAAAATCTCAAACACGGCCACGGTCCATCCTGCATGAGCCAGACTCATACCGCGTGCCTCCTTGAGGAATGTGGGTCCCCAGTCGAGGACAGCAAAACGGACGATATAAACCAAGAAATTGGAGATGGCAAGAATCCAAATCCATCTGTTACGGAAAACCATCTTGCGTACAAAAGCCTTGTATTCAGCCCCGCCTTCACTACCCTTCTTGTTCACCTGATGAATCTCTTCAAGGCCAACCGAGGATGGAGTGTCACGCAAGAAAGCAAAGATAAACAAGGAACCGGCAAGGGCTATCGTGGCGGGAATCCAGAAGCACCAGCGCCAAGCGCCATAATGAGAAGCCGACTCGATGACACTCTGCATACGCTCCGCATCTGCCATATCTACATGCAGATTGGCTGCAATAGAAGCCACAATCTCGGGATTGGCAGCCATGTTCATGCCTAAGGTGCCCATGACATAGCCACAGAGGATGGCCACGATACTTGCGCCTACGGAATGTGAGGTATTCCATACCGACATCTTTGTGGCCAGCTCGTTGGAGGGAATCCAATGGCTGAGCAAACGTGCGCAAGGAGGGAATCCGCTACCCTGGAAAAGGTTGTTGAGTAAGAGGATGATACCAAACACAAGTACCATCATATTGGTAAACTGGGGGCCTGAAGTTTCTCCAGTAATAAGCGAACTGATATCCGCCCCAAAGCCGAAAGCATAATTGGCTATGGCACAAAGCAGAAGTCCGACAGCCATGTGATAACGGGCATTCATGCGGTCAGCCATGAAACCATTGAGGA
>JBJFDX010000102.1:0-2659 GCA_051890235.1 Bacteroidaceae bacterium
AGAGCGGTTTTTCCGGAGACGGAAATTGCCCATGACCTTGCTCTCATTAAGATAGATGCAAAGAACCTGCCTGCTATACCTATAGGAAGCAGTGATGATTTGAAGTTGGGTCAGTGGGTATTGGCTGTTGGTAACCCATTCAATCTTACGAGTACCGTTACCGCAGGTATTGTGAGCGCCAAGGCTCGTCATCTGGGAGCCAACGGAATAGAGAGTTTCATCCAGACGGATGCAGCCATCAACAGTGGTAACAGTGGTGGCGCGTTGGTCAACGAACGCGGTGAGTTAGTGGGTATCAATGCGATGCTCTACAGTCAGACGGGTAGTTACAGCGGGTATGGCTTTGCCATTCCCACCACCATCATGAACAAAGTGGTATCTGATCTCAAGGTTTATGGAACGGTGCAGCGTGCAGTCCTGGGTGTAATGGGTACTGATGTCACCAACTATATTGATTCTGAGAAGGCTAAAGGAAACGAGGTGGATCTGGGCGAAGTGGAAGGCGTATATATCACGGAGGTAAGTGATGCCAGCGCAGCTCAGGAGGCTGGACTGAAGAAAGGTGATGTGGTAACAAAGTTCGATGGTAAGAAGGTGACGAAGATGAGTGAACTGCAAGAAGCCATCTCGCAACATAGCCCAGGGGACAAGGTGTCCTTGACCTATACTCGTGACAAGAAGAACTATACCGTAAACATTACCATGCGTAACAGTCAAGGTACCACAAAGGTGATGGAGGAAGTGGATATGGACCAACTGGGCGTATCCCTGAAGCCTGCAAGCGATGAAGTGAAGAAAGTAATCGGTGTGGACTATGGTCTGGAGGTGAGTGCTGTGCGTCAGGGCGGTAAGATGAAGGCTGCAGGGGCCAGCAAGGGTACTATCATCTTGCAGGTCAACGACAGGAAGGTTTCCACAGTGGAGGATTGGGAGACTGCTGTTGAGGAGGCCAGTCGCAGTACCGACCGCACTCTCTGGATTAAAGCAATGACTCCCAGTGGACGCAAGGTAAGTCTGGTGGTGGATCTCAACGATTGATGCGTTCGAGACTTGTTGTCTCCCCATAGGAATATCAGGAGGATGGTGAAGTGAATGATACTTCGTCATCCTCCGCGTTTTTGGTTTCTTTCTTTCCTCAGAATGTTCGGGGAAACATTGCTTTGTAGGGGCAACTGATTGGCCTTATGTTTGCGCGTTTCGTGGAAAGGTCGTAAATTTGCTCGTTGTAATAAACAAGTTCTCAGAGTGAAAATCGGAAAAGACAATACTAAAGAAATGATGAACAGATTCTGGGTGGCAACCCGTCTGACAATGGTGATGCTGGTGTCATCAGCCTCGGGGCTTTATGCCAAGGTGGAGCAAAAGCCAATATATATCTGTGGATATGCGGTTAATTTTGCAGATTCAACAGTATATCTCACAGAGATACAGTGTATCGATACGGCTTATGTGGAGAGTAAGAATGGATTTCTGATGGATCGTAACCAGTATTCTGCCCAATTGCAGTTTCATATGAATAAGCGCTCGGGAGGAAAGAACTATACCTGTATGGTCTTGTTTGACAAAAAGCAGGCCCGACTGCAGAAGCGTGTGGCAAAGGTACGCAAGCATAACGAAAAGGACACCAGTACACGTCTGATGGTGGTTCCTGCCGATGAGTTCCAGTTCATCGGTGAGCAATATGTGGATACCACTCCTGTTATTTTGGAAGAGGAATCTGCAGAGGTGAAGGGTACATCTTCTGAAGTATCAGACTCGTCCAAGGCAAAAGAGACAGGGAAGTCAAAGAAGAAGGATAAACGCAGGAAAGGAGAACCTCGCTGATGGCCTGTGCCTGTGAAATACGATATCGTGTAGGTGGACATCTGCTATCTGTTCAGGCGGCAGAGAATATTGATGTAGAGCACTTGCTCCCTTCTTTCGACCCATTTAAAGTGGAGGACGAGGAGGCGTTACCTGTTACGCGCGTCATGGTTGATGCTTCTTATGAGATGGGTACTCCCAAGTGTGAGGTTGGCCAATTTGACTGCGGAGGATGTGTGCATGGTGTTTTTCTCATGCCTGATGGGGGTTATCAGTTTCATCTTCGCAATGTTGAGGGTGATGTGTGTTGTGTCATGCAGTCATCAGCCACTTTTCATGTTTGTCATGTGCGATTAGGTGATGTTGCTTTCAGTCAGCAAGCCTATGGACTCAATAATGCTGTGATGATGGCCTATGCCTTTTCCACAGCAGACCGTCAAACTTTGCTTGTGCATGCATCCGTTATTCGTTGTGAGGGTCGTGGCTATCTGATGATAGCACCCAGTGGAACAGGCAAAAGTACGCATACTCGGTTGTGGTATGACAACATTCCTGGTTGTGATCTGATGAATGATGACAACCCTGTGCTGAGGATTGTGGACGGACGCCCCATAGTGTATGGTTCGCCATGGAGTGGAAAGACACCTTGTTATAGGAACGTTTCGGCTCCCGCAGGAGCATTAGTGCGCATTCAGCAGCGTCCTTCCAACAGTATCCGTCGCATGAAACCTGTGGAGGCTTTGGCTGAATTGCTATCTGCTATGAGTAATATGAAGTGGGACAAGCGTGTCTATAGCGGAGTGTATGATACTCTGATAAGCCTTGTCTCTCTCTGCAAGATATACGAGTTGGGCTG
>JBJFDX010000103.1:0-2658 GCA_051890235.1 Bacteroidaceae bacterium
GCATTGGCTCCCTTCTTAAGCGTGATTACCATGTCGTAATCGGCAGCATTGAAGTTATCGATATGGTTCTCGGCAGGTATGATATAACCTGTATTGGCACTGATGTCGCGAGTACAATCCGTATTATCCTCACCACTGGCCTCCTCAAAATGATTACCTTCCTGTGCGAAGTTTCCACCGGCAACCACCACGGTAATATCTGGATCAACCCACGCATAAGCATAAGTTCCGTGAATTCCTCCCACAGAGTCTGGCTCCGCAGCAAACTCTGTTCCCGTGAGGGTAAGGCTCTCAAACTCCTTCTCCATTTCTTTATCGAACTGGGTGGTATCACCATTCAGATAAAGCACAGGCTGGCCTGCCTTGGCCTCCTCTATCTTGTTGAATGCAAGACTGATTTCATCGTCTCCTATAGATGCGCCCTTATACTCGAAGAGTTCACCGTCCTTGACCTTGAAGCCTGCGGGGTAACACCAGATGCGCATACTGTTGGGCAGAACGTTGATTTGGATGGCTTCTGCCACATCCTCACCTTCGTCAAAATCACCCACAGGTTCGATGAGCAATGCGCTGTTACTGCTGAGTTCGGTTGCACTCCAGGTAACCAGAGTGTGACCAACGTTCTGAGCATGCAGGTAAATGGGGGTATCATAGAGCTCCTCACCCTTCAGGTTACGTGTATGGATAAGCACCTTACCCAAACCACAAGCCTTCACGTCAAACAAACCCGGAGTGAGACCCAGAGTAATACTTCCGCCTCTTCCTGCCGAAGAAACATACAGACCACTCTTATGCTGGATATAGTAAGCATCATTGCCAGCATCTACAAAGCGGAAGGCCAGCTGATCCATGCTGGTGACATCATCCTCCCTTACGAAACGAAGATTCTGGTTGATGCCCACTTCCTCAAGGGAGTTGAAGAGTTCGAGGTGTGCAGCACCATCACCATCATCTATGAGATTGGCAGGAGCCAAACGATTTCCATAGAGATCACCCAAGGTGGTATTTACCACATTGCCTTTACCCCATCCGTATGTATCGTAATTCTCCTCTGAATCAAACAGAATAGAATACCATTTGCCGAGTTCCACCTTATTGGCAGACTCCACAATTCCATTGGCTGTTTCGGTAATCTGCTTCACATAGTTGTCGGTCTTCTCATGAGTGTATGCTCCACTCTTCAGATATGTCGTAGCTTCAGCAATCAGACTGTTAAGAGCATCGCCATTGCTACCCTCTGCCCATTGTCCAGGGTTGTTGCCAGTCACAACATATTTGGCAGCATCCCTATTGGCATTGATGGTATTGGCCAGTTCTGTGGGATCCACAAGTGCATTGACAAAGGCTTCCACGGCAGCCTCCAATTCCTTGTAGTCCTCCACTGTCAGTTCCTCGGTATTCATCTCTGCAGCCTTTGCCAAAGCAGCCTCCAGAGTGACACGTACCTCGCCCATCTGAGCGTATTGTGTCTGTCCGTCGATGACTGTGGGATAGAGCTGGAATTGTGCCATATGGGCGTAACCACGAGTATTAGTAATTTCAGCGCCACCAGTATTGTCGATATAGAAGCGCAGATACTGATAGGTGCTAGCAGAGAAGAGGTTACTGTTCACCTCGGTCTGTCCGCTTGTCCAAGGTGTGTTCAAGGTTTCCAGCAGAGTCCAACTTTCCTCGGTAGCATCATCTAAAGCAGCCACGTCATTGGCACCATAGACAGTCATCTCTGTGATATGATCATTCCTTGCGCTGGTTCTGCGTGCGATATAGGCCTGCAGCATGACACCCTCTGCTACTGGTTCTGTGAGAGCCACCTGGAAGTAGTGTGTATGACCGGGAACCGTCGCATCCCAACTGCTGTGCCAGTAGGTATCTCCGTTACCATCAAACAGATTGTCGAATGATGCTCCGTTGGCTTCTTTGTCAGCAGTACAGGTAAATGGACTGGAGAACTGCTCTCCACTGGTCAGCAAGCCCTCACCGTGCGAGGTGATATAGGAATCATCCTTTGCAACGGCGATAGCGGAATCTGCACGTGCCTGCAGAGCCTGATAATTGAGAACCAATTGCTCGTGATTCTTATAAGGAGCGTAATCCTCAACAAGTTTTGCAACAGTCTCGTCGTCTACTGGCTCCAGTATCCACTGACTGGCATCAGCATCGTTGCCGTCTGTCCATCCAACAACATTACCATTGACTCCCCTACCCTGGTTGTGTCCTCCACAATGCAGGTAGTTGTAGGCATTTCCGCCCTGAGGCTTGAAAGAGAGTACCACCTTGCCCTCTTCATTACGCTTCACGAACATGAAAGACATGGTCACGTCGCTCTCGGGATCAAGTGTAGCTACTGTACTTTGTGGACATGTGTTGATTACACCATCGGTGGCTATGTTCATCACCTGGATGGAATCCTGGCCGATATTGGTCACCTTCCACAAGTAGCGGCAATCTGTTTCATCCATATTGTCCCACTTTACTTGCTTAGTATCCAAAGTGGCATACATAGCCTTGATGGGGTGGGTCTCAATGGTCTCTGTAATATCCTCATTGGTATCGGGATCCTGGCCAATGATGTTGGTAATGGAGTTGGTCCACTCCTTAGCACTCACGATGCGATAGTTGCCATTGGTAATTACCAGAGGTACCAATTTCGACTGGATA
>JBJFDX010000104.1:0-9746 GCA_051890235.1 Bacteroidaceae bacterium
AAATCTCTCGTCCTAACCGATAGACGAAGGGACCTTACCTTCGGCATTTGCCTGTGCAAAAGGGGATGTCTCCCAATTGCGGTTGCAAAAGTAGGGCTTTTTCACAGACGGACAAAATATTTCGAGAGAAAAATGATGAAAACAGGCAAATTATAGCACGCGATGGAGGGTTTTGCGTAACTTTGGCATCGGAAATCGGAGCTAAAAGGAATGGAAGAGAGAACACATGGCATCGTGCTGAGGAAAGTGAGATACAACGACACAGGAATGATTGTGGATATCTTCACTGCATCAAGAGGAACCGTAAGTTTCCTGGCCAAAGCAGGAAAGGGAAGCCGTATAAAGGCTCCCCTACTTACCCCTCTGGCTATTGTGGACATCGGATTCAGATGGAGGGCACAACGCCCCCTGCAACATCTGGACGACGTGCAGACTGTCGTACCCTACTCCACCCTCGGCATTGACCCTATCAGGACATCGGTGGCGATGTTCCTGCAGGAATTTCTCTATCATGCCCTAAAGAATGAGGTGTCCAACGAATCACTCTTCGACTATGTCACCGAGAGCATGAGGATACTGGATGGAGCACAGGAAGGATTAGCAAACTTTCATTTAGCCTTCATGATCAGGCTCACTCACTACCTGGGTCTCTGGCCTCGAACGGGCAACTGGCAAAAGGGATACATACTTGACCTCAAAGAGGCAAGCATGACCAGTCATATACCCAACCACCGATACTGGATTCCTGCAGAAGAGACCGCACAAGTCCCCACTCTGGCAAGAATGACTTTCGATAACATGAGATATTTCAAGATGAGTCACACTCAGAGAAACACTATTCTGGATGGACTCATCACCTACTACAGACTACACGTACCGGAATTCCCCGAACTGCGGTCGATAGAGGTGCTGCGTGAAATCTTTGCTTAAACCCGAATCGGCCATTAGACTGTTATGCGATAAACATACTTTCTTTTTGTCATCTGTCTTTCCGTTTATCAGTTACAATGGACCTCCATTGCTCCTTCAAAACGAAAAAACATCTGTTCAAAAATATAAGCAGTTCTCATCGTAACGCTAATGACCGATTCGGGTTGATAGTTTATGCAAGCAGTTCCTTGACCATCGCACTGATGGCACGACCTTCGGCTCTGCCCGACAACTGCTTGGTGGCAACTCCCATCACACGTCCCATATCACGTGCACTGGTTGCACCTACCTCTGCAATAATCTGCGTGAGCGCAGAACGCAGTTCGTCGGCCGTCAACTGCTTAGGCAGATACTCCTCGATGACAGCCACCTGTGCAAGTTCCTCATCAGCCAGATCCTGACGTGACTGAGAGACATATATGGCAGCTGTATCTCTACCCTGCTTGGCCAACTTTGCCAGTATCTTCAAGGCTGCCTCATCAGACAGTTCATCATTGGCTCCGGGAGCCGTCTTAGCCTCGATAAAATATTTCTTCACACTACGTAATGCCATCAGACGCACCTTGTCCTGCGCCTTCATGGCAGCGACGATGTCGCCACTTATCCTTTCAAACAACATTTTTCCTTTAATTTAGTTATTGTTTAGCCCCCGTGGGAGCATATAATCCCCAACGGCCAAAGACCGGATTGGGGTGATTATTCCTGCATATCTATCTCGTCAGACAAACCATTGTCCTTGATCCTGTTGAGTTCCTCCAGAGAACGGGTAGACGTGGGAGAAGTAGTCACCATGCTGATGACATTCTCGTTATCCAGTTCTGAATCCTTGAAGATATGATAATGGAACTTATGTCTTCTCTTGGGCTGACTGCCTTCTCCACCATAATAAGTTACAAAGCGATCTCTGAGACGCTCTGCTTCCTCCTCATCATTCTCCCTGCTGATATCAGCAACCGATTCCACACGCTCGTTGGTATGCTTCAACTTGAATCCTGAGGCCAGAAGGGTTATCTTTACCTTGTTACCCAGTGAATTGTCAGTATCGATACCAAACTTGGTCTGCACCATCTTGCTGAATTTTCCCATGAACTCATGCACCTCGTTCACCTCCTCCATCTTCAGAGCCTGATTGCCATCACCATTGTTGAAGGTAATCTTGAGCAGAACCTTCTTGGAATTGAAGATGTCATTGTTATTGAGCAGAGGACTGTGGAGTGCCATCTCGATAGCCTTGGTGACACGTCGTTCTCCCTCTGCCTCTCCTGTGCTCATGACGGCCACACCGCCCTCACGGAGCACCATCTGCACATCATTGAAGTCGAGATTCATGATGCCACGCATGGTGATAATCTCTGCTATACTCTTGGCAGCTATACACAAGGTGTCATCAGCCTTTGCGAAGGCATTGACAATGGAGAGGTCAGCATATATCTCACGCAGACGCTCATTGTTGATAACCAGCAGAGCATCTACATACTTGACCATGCGTTCCACTCCGTCAAGCGCCTGGTTGATCTTCGCCACGCCCTCGAAGACAAAAGGAATGGTGACGATACCCACCGTGAGGATATTGGCTTCACGGGCGCATCGGGCCACCACGGGACCTGCACCTGTGCCCGTGCCTCCTCCCATTCCGGCAGTAATGAAGACCATGCGAGTACCATCATTGAGCATACGCTTGATTTCCTCGATACTCTCCTCAGCCTTCTCACGGCCTATCTCGGGATTATTACCTGCCCCCAATCCATCTCCGAACAAGAGTTTGTTGGGCACAGGCGAGGCATCGAGTGCCTTCTGGTCGGTATTGCACACAACATATGTTACATCATGTATTCCCTGCTTGTACATATAGTTGACCGCATTGTCACCGCCACCACCAACACCAATCACCTTGATGATGGACGACCTGGATGACTCCACGACTCCTGGAAATGCGAAATTGAGTCCAGAGTCGAACACGCCTTTATTATCATTATTATCCATATGGCTGTATGATTTCTGTTTGTTACTATCTTCGTTTATCCCTCCCGATGACAAGAAATGCCGCATCAACGTTCGTCACGGCCACTCTCATCCTCTTCCTCAAGCATTCCCTTGAAGACGCCAAAAGCACGACGCACCCTGTCGGCAATACTGACATTCTTCTTGCGAGGCTTCTTCTCGTCGTCCTCAGAAGATTCCTCAGAATCGACAGACGAAGGTTTTTCGTCCTGCGTATCGGATTCTGCCATGACACTCTGCCCGTTGGCAACAACCTCCTCGTCTGTCTCATCCTCGGGGAAGAGCGTATTGGTCTCCATCTTTGCACGATCAGTCACACAACATTCCCTGCCTGAGAGCAGAAGAGAAAGCAGAGTGCCTAACGTATCCTTGTTGATGACGCCACTGTCAGAAGCAAACGAGACACCTGTGGGAACACCATTGTGCACACGCACCAGCTTGGGCGTATTGGTAAACTTGACAAAAGCGGTGGTCAGATCTGACAGACGGCTACCTCCACCTGTGAAGACAATGCTGGAGAGATGATTATCACAATAAGGACGGATATGCTCCCACACATTGGCTATTATCTCCTGATAACGAGCCTCGACAATACCCATCAGCGAAGACTTGCTGATGCTACGCTCATAACTGAGGCTGAGCATCGTATCGGCAGTATCTCCACCCTCCTTGGGGTCAGGGCAATAAGCTGTGCCGTACTTACGTTTCAGGCTCTCAGCCTCTTCGGAATCAGCTCCCGAGAATGCTATGTCAGCCGTAGCATTATTGCCACCGAGAGGAATGACCACAAGATGGCGCAAGGTATCCTTAGTATATATAGCCACCGTGGTGGTCTCTGCACCTATGTCAACCAGTGCGCAACCTGCACGACGTTCAGAGTCGGTAAGGAGATGCTGAGCGAGACAGAGAGGTGAAATCAGCAATTCGTCCTCTGCCATACGTATACCAGCACGGTCCAAGGATTGTCCGATGCGATCCATCAACCGCACATTAGCCAGCACATTGATAAACTTTGCACGGATAATCTCTGCCTCCATACCCACAGGAGTGGTAACACCGCTACGATTATCGGTACTGTATTCCTGGGGGACAGCCTCGAGAATCTCCATGTTGGGATACTGCTGGGCACGATTCATGTCATCAATCCTCTGAATAACAGCATCCGTCACAATAGCCTTCTGAGCCAAGGGGTAAACCACAGGATTGGACGTGGTGTGAAGCGACTGTCCACCTAACCCTATATACACCTGAGTAATCTGCATATCCAGATGTTCGGACAACCTGCGCAACACATTCTGCAAGGCTTGTGCCGTACGATCAATGTTATCAACGACTCCACGACGAATAGCACAGGCGTCAGTTTCCTGGGCCACGGCCAACACATGCATAGTGCCGTCCAGTTCTCGCCTTCCTGCAACGGCGCGAATAGCAGAAGAACCAAGTTCGACCGCTACGATGATGTCCTTTTCTGTTCCCATACCTTGTATCTTGTTTTTATTATTATCTATCATTTGATGCACACAATCTGTCCCTCGTAGGACAAGTTTATGGTTTTGTATTTATTCCAACCCACCTTAGGCATGCCGTACTTATAGAAAAACTGCAGGCGATGCAACTTATCCTTGTATCTCTCTGTACTTCCCAACAGCACCACATGATCGCCCACACGAGGAATCAGTTCGACTCTACCAGAAGGATCTACATAAATCTGCTCTATCTGAGCATCCCAGAACTCATTATTATATATATACCTCACTAAAGGCAACAATTTCTCCACCACAAAAGAACGCTTCATGTGCCCTGTGGCCAAGCAGAGTTCTTTTCCAGACAGGTCTGCAGGCATAAACTTACCATCATCTGTCACATAATACTCATCACCATCCGTCTGAAAGACATGCAAAATGGGTATGCGAGGCACTACATCCACGCAAAGCACACCAGCAGAAGTGAAATGGCAAGAAGCCTGACTGATATAAGGATCTGCGCTCAACAGACTATCCAAACCATGCAGACTGATATCAGAAAGACACACACCCTTGGGAGAGAAATGATGATGATTCAGTATGGCATACACATAATCTTCGGTCACCAATTCGGTCAATGCACTATCTCTCACACACACCTTCACATCAGAGCATACCTGTTTCTCTACCGGATGAGCGTACTGAACAACAGCCCACACCAGATATGCAACAATGCCCAAGAGCAGTATAGCCTTTATTACTACCTTCATTTCTTCTCAGTCAGTATTTGAGTTATCTGATCAGCATAATTCTCTATATCACCAGCACCCAAGGTGACCAACACATCATAGCCACCCTGACGCACGATGTCGCATATCTCCTCCTTGCTGCACATCCGGCGTCTGATACCAGGACGCAGGTGGTCATAGATGAGTTGGCTGCTCACGCCAGGTATCGGCATCTCACGTGCAGGATAGATGTCCACGATAACCACATCATCAAGGAGCGACAGAGCATCAGCAAACTCCCGATAGAAATCACGCGTACGGGTGTAAAGATGTGGCTGGAAGATGGCCTTGATACGTCGTCCTGCATAGAGTTGACGGATACTGAGCACGCTCTGACGAATCTCTTCGGGATGATGGGCGTAATCACTCAGATAAACCATCTCAGGAGTCTTCACACGGAAATCAAAGCGGCGGTCCACACCACGGAATGAAGCCATTGACTCTCTGATTTCCTGCTCTGTGGCTCCGCCTATCTGCGCCAAAGCCATGGCAGCAATCCCATTCTCGATATTAACCGTCACGGGAACTCCCAAACGTATATCTGAGATATTTCCCAATGGAGAAATCAGGTCGAACGTAATCTCTCCATTCCCAATCTGCACGTTCTCAGCATGGAAATCACCTGCCTCACGACTATAGGTATAGGTGGTGACCCGAGATTGCACATCGGGTTGCATCTTAAGTCCCGTGTGCAGGATGAGATAACCTCCAGGCACAATAAGATGACTGTAATGGCGGAAACTCTCGAGATAAGCCTCCTCTGTGCCATAGATATCCAGATGATCGGCATCGGTGGCCGTAATCACGCTGGCATATGGGCGCAACCAATGAAAAGAGCGGTCAAACTCATCTGCTTCTATCACCACGAACGGGCTTTTCTTGCTCAGGATATAATTGGTCCCGTAGTTTTTGGTTATTCCTCCCAGGAATGCATTACAGTCAACGTGACTCTGATGCAGAATATGAGCAGCCATACTGCTGGTGGTGGTCTTGCCATGAGTACCAGCCACGCACAATGCCTGCAGGCTCTGACTCAAAGTGCCGAGAACCTGAGCACGCTTCTGAACCGTAAATCCGTTCTCCGTGAAATATGAGAGTTCGGAATGCGTGGAGGGAATTGCAGGAGTATAAACCACCAAGGTGCTCTCAGGAGCGAGGAATACGCCAGGCACCAATGAGAGATTATCCTCATAATGAATCTGCGCACCTTCCTCCTCCAGTTTGCCTGTCAACGCACTGGGTGTCTTGTCATATCCACCCACGGGTACGCCGATATGCAGAAAGTATCTGGCGATAGCACTCATGCCTATACCGCCTATTCCAACGAAATATACCGACTTGATATCTTTCAGTTCCATTATCTTCCCCTCCGTCTTCTATCTTTTTACCAATTTCAAGGCCTCACGGGCAATCACCCGTGCCGAGTCCTTGAATGCCATCTCATAAGCATTCTTACCCAAAGCCTCCAGTTTTTCTTTTTGCATAACGGTATTCAAGGCCAAGGGTATCAGTTCATGTGCAGCATCGGCATCCTTCACCAGAAGAGCTGCTCCACGACGAACCAAAGCCATGGCATTATGTGTCTGATGATCTTCGGCCACATTGGGACTGGGTACCAGAATGCTGGGCATACCCAACAAGCACAGTTCACTGATACTGCTGGCGCCAGCACGGCTGATTACCAAATCGGCGGCCTTGTAAGCCTGATCCATATGGCTGATAAAATCTGTCACATACAGATTAGCCGGTTTACCCTTGATTTCAAGTTCCTTAGTTATATGCTCCTTATAGTATCCGCCCGTCTGCCACACAAACTGAACAGGTGCCTGTTCAATCTCATGAAGTGAAGCAAGCACACTCTCATTAAGTGTACGTGCACCCAGACTGCCTCCAATAAGCAGGATGGTGGGTTTGGTGGGATCGAAGCCAAAGGTGGCAGAAGCCTCCTCACGGGTAAGAGAAGCATCCAGAAGATTCTGACGCACAGGATTACCTGTGAGCAGGATGCGCTCCTTGGGGAAGAAACGTTCCATGCCCTCATAAGCCACACATATGCAACGAGCCTTCTTGGCCAACGTGCGGTTGGTAAGTCCAGCAAAACTATTCTGTTCCTGGATCAGACAAGGGACGCCTAACTCGTATGCAGCATTCAGGGTGGCTGAACTGGCATAGCCACCTACACCAATGGCTACATCAGGGCGAAACTCCTTGAGTATCTTCTTCACCATGCGCTTGCTTCTAAGAAAATCAAACATGATGCGTATGTTGCCCAAACGCCATAAAGGACGCAGAAGACCCCGTACGGGAAGACCCACAATACGATAACCTGCCGCAGGCACACGCTGCATCTCCATACGGCCCAAAGCTCCCACAAAAAGAATATCTGCATCGGGATGTATCTCCTTGAGCGCATTGGCAATACTCACAGCAGGAAAGATATGGCCACCTGTCCCACCACCACTTATCACGAATCTAAGTTTCTCTTCCATTTTGTCGATTTGTTTTAACCGAAGGTCCGTCACGTCGTTCATACAGGCATGGCGTCTGCTGCCACTTCACGCGAGGTAAGCACAGAACTGCTTGAATCATCTATCTTCCTTGCAGTACGGCTCACACTTAATATCATTCCCACACAAATACAATTGATCAGGATACTGGAACCCCCACGACTGATAAGAGGCAGAGGTTGTCCCGTGACCGGCATGGCTCCCACGGCTACTGCCATATTGACGAGGGCCTGGAGAATAATCATCAGAGCCAATCCCATCACCAGATATGACGGGAAGAGCGATTTGCATCGTTCGGCAATCTTCTTGCATCTCCACATAAACAACAGATACAGACAGATGACCACTACCGCTCCCACGATACCCATCTCCTCGATAATGATAGCATAGATAAAGTCAGAATAAGCCTGAGGCAAGAAATCACGCTGACGAGACTTACCTGGACCCTTGCCTATGACATGAGAGGTGGCCACAGCAATTCGCGCATGAGTAACCTGTATGTTGTCGGTAATATCATACTCCTTGGGATTCTGCGGAATCTCATGCTTCTCCCTGATACGATGCACCCAGGTGGGGACACGATGCAGAATCTTGTTTTCTGAACCTGCCATAACCTCAAGAGTTGATTCCGGAATCTGGTAAGCAAAGACCAGGCCTGCAGAGCCCACAGCTATCAGAATTGCCAAGACCGTTGCCAACAGTTTGGTACGTACCTGTGCAAAAAAGGCCATGCCTAACATAATCATGAAGATGAGACCAGCAGTGGACAGATTCTCAGTAATAATCAGGAGCAAAGCAGGAATCACACCAGCCAGAGCCATCTTGGTACCCAAAGGAGACACGCCCTTCTCATCACGCATCGTGGCAAAGATAAAGGCAACGAAGGTGACCAGCGTTATCTTGGTAAACTCACTGGGCTGAAACGAGAAGCCCCACAACTGTATCCAACGACCGGCTCCATTGATGGGACCTGAACTCAAGGCTATCAATTGCAGGAAAAGAGCGAGAAACAGACCCAACGTACCTCCCAACTTGAAATAGTTACAAGGGATACGACTCACAATCCATGCCGCTGCAACACCCACGAGCCAGAAACTACAATGCTGCATGACAGGTGCCCAGTAACTGCTCTTTCCACCATAACTCATGGTACTGGAGGCACTATACACCTCGACCACGGATATCATGAGCAAGCAGATGAACACCATCCAGATGACCGTATCACCCTGCATCCATGCTGTCAAACTGAAATTTCTATTCAATCTCATCTTAAGTCTTTCTCTTTACGAAGGTATCTGCCATTGGCAACACACCTCCCTGTTTTCCTCTTCTCTTTATACCACGCTACATCAAAGAGCCCTAACAAGTTGCTTGAACTGCTCACCACGATCCTCCATATTCTTGAAGAGATCAAAACTGGCACAACAGGGACTCAGCAAGACCGTATCGCCAGGCTTGGCCATGGCAACACATGCCTCTACACAGTCCTTCATGCTATGTGTATCGGCCACAGGAATACCCAAGCCATCAAAGAAGTCATGCAACTTGGTATTATCCGCACCCAGATACACCAGTCCCTTGCACTTCCTCTTGACCAGATCCTTGATGGCATTATAGTCATTTCCCTTATCCTTACCACCCAGAATGAGAATCGTGGGCGTGGTCATACTCTCAAGTGCATACCAGCAGGCATCCACATTGGTAGCCTTTGAGTCATTGATATACTGTACACCTCCCACTCTGGCCACCTTTTCAAGACGATGCTCCACTCCCTCGAAATCACTCAGACTATGACGAAGAGAATCGTCCTTGATACCACTCAGATGCGCAGCAATACCTGCAGCCAGACTATTGTACATGTTGTGCTTGCCACTCAAACTCAACCCCTCCTGTTCCATATTGAAAGGTGTGGGACGCTCGATGACATACTGTCCGTCAGAGATATAACCAATCATGCCCTTCTTCTCCAGAATACTGAAAGGACACATTCTGGACCTGATGCCATATTTCTTCAGTTCCTTCTTGATGACAGGATCATCAGCCCAATATACAAAGGC
>JBJFDX010000105.1:0-2636 GCA_051890235.1 Bacteroidaceae bacterium
CTCAATACTGGAACCGGGAGAGAAATAAGTGGTATCACGTGCTACCACATAGTCACGCATAATGGTGGTGGTAC
The DNA here is from genome assembly GCA_051890235.1 of Bacteroidaceae bacterium. Taxonomy (GTDB): domain Bacteria; phylum Bacteroidota; class Bacteroidia; order Bacteroidales; family Bacteroidaceae; genus Physcousia. The sequence continues at coordinate 75 of JBJFDX010000105.1, forward strand.
CGCCAAACTTAAGATACTCAAAGAGGTTGTAGCGGAACTCGGCAATGCCCTTCAGAGTGTGAAGAGTACCATTTACCGCAGCTACATTCTTCAGATTAAGCTCTACATTCTGGAAGGTACCCTTACCCTTGTCGAAGATGAGGTTCTTACCATTGATAACCTTGACGGTGTCGATTTCTGAACCTGAGAAGGGATGTCTCCAGAGGGCAATATGGTTACCGATAAACTGCTGCTGCAGAATGTAACCGTTTGTCTCAGCCAAATCGAGCAATCTCTGGTACTCTTCGTCACTGATGGCACTGTTCTCAGGAGCCCACACGGTATTCACCTGTCCACTCTGGAGCACATCAGCATAAGAGTATGTACTGATGGGATGCTTCTCATCACGATAATACTTGGTACGCTTGGCAATCTCAGCAAAACGACTCAAATCGGGATTGCTGGTAATCTGCTCCCACAGAGTCTTGGTGGCAACATTGCCCTTATCACCATCCACGTAGTGATCGTCCCATGTGTCGGAGCATCCGGGCACAGCCAAGATGGCTGCTCCCAGGATAACTGTTCCGATGTATTTGTTTAATTTCTTGTTTGCCATAATTCTCATGAATTTATACAATATAATACTGTACGTAGATTCTGTGGTTTACTGATCGTACTTAGACTTGTTCCACACGGGATTCTGATGCAGATTACCCTTGCTGGCCTTCACATCCATGTAATAGATGGGGCTGTAAAGTCCATAACGATTCTTGAATCTGTTCTTCAGAGTCGTGTAATAGTTGGAATAAGCATTTCTCAAGAAGGTGTCCACCATCTTGATCATACCCTTCTGTCCATTACCCACGTGATGATCCTCGGTACTCTCACGCTCGTCAGCAGGCTCAGCATCGGAGTTACTGTTACGCTCTGCATAACGAACCAGGTCAAACCAACGCTTGCCCTCACCCAACAATTCAATCTGACGCTCGTTCATCACCATGACTACGATATCAGAGTTGTTGGTAGCATTTCCGTTGGATGAACCGGAGCCCAAGTCAGGAGATACAGGCTTGGATTCGTTGTAGTTGCAATAAGAACGTCTGTGAATGGCATTCACGATATTCTTGGCCATGGTGTTGTTGGCAGCACCACCGATGCAAGCAAGAGCCTCGGCCTTGATGAGCATGACATCAGTCATACGATAGAGTATCCAGTTGCGCCACTTACTGGTGCTCAAAACAACATTCTTAATCTCACGACTGTTTTGCTGACCTGTCCAGTTGATAACGGGATTCTGCCACTTAACACAGTAATATCCGCTCAGAGCGGTACTGCTGGAACTGCTTCCCGTAGTAATCTGGTTCTGGCAACTTACCCACATACGTGAGTCATACTTGGCATTACTCCAACCACCATAACATACGCCGATGGCGTCCTGGCTGACCTCAAGGTGTGAACCTGTGGTGTAACCATAGAGGTGATTGACTGCGTCATTATTCTGCTCTCCTGCAGAGAACTGAAGCTCAAACATACTCTCAATACTGTTCTTAGAATAGAAAATCATTGACTGAGCCTCCATCTGAGGAGCCGTGGACTGATAAGCACCTGTGAAGTCATTCTCAATCATGTCACAGTTTTCCAAGCCATAATTCTCTGTGTCGATAAGAGTAGGATTATAGCTGCTGGAGAATCTGTCCTCGTTCTGCTTGGCCAGAGAAGCCAGAGCACGGTCGGCATAATCAGCAGCCAACTGGTAGTCACCCTTCACAGTATGAGCCACATAACCTGTGTCCACCTTTACTGTATCCTCAAGCATGCCACGACCCTGATGCAGAGATGCTCTCCAGAGATACATATCTGCCAGCATGGCAAAGATGGCACAGTTGGTAATCAAGCCCTTGGAGTCGGCATCACGGGTGAAACGATTACGGGCCTGTCCGCGAACACTCTCACAATCAAGAATAATGGAGTCAAGAACTTCCAGCTGATTGGTCTCACCGAATGTGGTCACCTGGCGATCATTGTTGATTACCTGAGTGGTGTAAGGCACATCCTTGAATGCACGAATCAGATAGAAATAGTTCAAAGCTCTCAAGGCTTTCATCTCAGCACGCATCTGATACCACTCGGTGGTGGTAAACTGTGCGTCCTTGGCAAGCACTTCGTCACCATGAGAAAGTACCTTGTTACAGAGATTGATGGTCTTGTACACGCTCTCCCAGTCGAATACTGACATACTGGAGTCAGGCATACCCTTCATGATCTCATTATACTCATCGTAGGAACCCATATCTTTGTGACGGGTTCTGTTCAGATTGTAACTGTCTGAACGGAGGTCTCCCCATACGGCCAACTTCTGGATTGTACCAGCCATCTGGTGGTATGCACCATAACGAACACCCTCAAGGTCGTTCTTGTCCTCCCAGAATTCTTCCTCTACAACCTTATCCTGTGGATATACGGTCAGCCAATCATCGCAGGATGTGGCAGTGAAAGCCAGCAGTCCTACCAGGCAGGAAGACACTGATATATAAAACTTTCTTTTCATGTCAACTTAATTTTAGAAACTGAGGTTTGCACTGA
>JBJFDX010000106.1:0-2632 GCA_051890235.1 Bacteroidaceae bacterium
GTACTGCTCTGAAAAGGCTATTTTGGAGTGTCTTTCTCGGATGCGTTTCGCCTGCTCCACTCCAGCTACGGTAAAGATTACCAATCCCCCTTTACATAGATCTATCGGCCGTGCCCAGTTGTGTTGGGAAAAACAGAAGTAGGCACAAGTATGTGTTAAAATATACAAATTTCACTTTGTATTATTCGTTTGGGGTGTTTTCGTCATGTTTATTATATCAGATTCTACGGAAAAACAGCTAAATTTGCAGTATAAAACCTATTGATAATTATTCCTATGAGATTCTTATCCAAGTCTGCACTTCTGGCAGTAATGTTGTTGCCAACTTTAGGCGTACATGGAGCAAAGCGTGAATTTGTAGATTATGTCAATCCGTATATTGGCAATATCAGTCATTTGCTGGTGCCTACATTTGCCACGGTCCAATTACCTAATAGCCTGATACGTATCTATCCTACCCGAGGAGATTATACTTCCGAACTTATTGATGGTTTGCCTGTTGTGGTAACCAATCATCGCGAACGTTCTGCCTTTCGCATCAGCGTGACGCAGGGAGGAGAACTTACCCCCGTCATCCGTACAAATTGGGATCAGGAGCGGATAACTCCTTATTCTTATTACGTGGAGATTGCTGACAATTCCATCAATGTCAGTTTGGCTGTCTCTCATCAGAGCGCAATCTACGATTTTGAGTTCCAACATCCAGAAGAGCCTTCAACGATTATTGTCTCTTCCGATAATGGAGCGATGAATGTTCTTGGTAATCGAGCTGAGGGATATCAGCAGTTGAGTTCAAACATGCGCATCTATTTCAGTGGAGAGTTTTCTGTGAAACCCATTGAGGCTGGCGTGCTCAAGGGGGGTGGCATACAGACAGGGCACACTCGGGCAGAGGGACGTCAGTCCTGTGTGGCTTTCAGATTTCCCGCAGGCACACGCAAGGTCAGTTTGCGTTATGGAATATCTCTGATAGGAGAGACACAGGCTTACTATAATCTTAATCGTGAGCAGAAGGGATTCAATAGAAAGGCTGTAGAGGCAGAAGGGCGTCGTGTCTGGAATGAGACACTTGGCCATATTCAGGTGACGGGTGGCACCGAGGACCAGAAGACAGTCTTCTATACTTCATACTATCGCACCTTTGAGCGTCCTGTATGTCTGAGTGAAGATGGGCGTTACTTTAGCGCATTCGATGGGAATGTACACTTCGATGACGGAATGCCTTTTTATACTGACGATTGGATTTGGGATACCTATAGAGCAGCACATCCTTTGCGTGCATTGGTATTCCCTAAGACAGAGGAAAATATTATCTCTTCCTATCTGCTTATGGCCGAGCAGATGGGAACTAAGTGGATGCCTACATTCCCTGAAATGACTGGAGACACGCGTCGTATGAACTCCAATCACGGCGTAGTTATGGTAGCAGATGCTCTTTACAAGGGACTTAAGGTGGATGCCGACCGTGCATTTGAGTTTTGCCGTAAGGGTATCGAGGAGAAGACGCTTGCTCCCTGGTGTGGTAATCCTGCAGGATGGATAGATGATTTCTATAAGAAAAATGGATATATTCCTGCCTTGCGCGAGGGAGAAGAAGAGACTGATCCCAACGTGCATGGATTTGAGAAGCGCCAGCCTGTGGCTGTCACCCTGGGCACATCATATGATGAATGGTGTTTGTCACGTATCGCTCAGTGGAGAGGAGATGAGGAAGCACAAAAGAAATATCTTCAGCTGAGTTATAATTATCGCAAACTATGGAATCCGGATACAAAATTTTTCCATCCCAAGGATAAGGATGGTGCGTTCCTACCTAATTTTGACTATCGTTTCAGTGGCGGTCTGTCGGCACGTAATGCATATGACGAGAACAATGGATGGACTTATCGTTGGGACGTTCAGCACAACTTGGCTGACTTGGCCAATCTGATGGGAGGACGTGAACAGATGGTTGCTTGTCTCGATCAGACCTTTGCTGAGGATATGGGAAGAGGCAAACGCGAGTTTTACTATCAACTCCCTGACCAGACGGGTAACATTGGCCAATTCACTATGGCTAACGAGCCCTCGCTTCATATACCTTATATATATAATTATGGTGGTGCACCTTGGAAGACTCAGAAGCGTATTCGCCAATGTCTGAAGACTTGGTTCCGCAACGATGTCATGGGTATTCCCGGCGATGAGGACGGAGGTGGATTGACATCCTTCGTGGTTTTCTCTTCCATGGGCTTTTATCCTGTAACTCCTGGTTTACCTGTATACAACATCGGCAGTCCTGTGTTTGAGGATGTGCGGATATCGCTCCCGGGAGGTAAGGTGTTCCGTGTTATTGCTAAGAATTGTAGTGACACCAACAAGTACATACAGAGTGCACGCCTCAATGGCAAGGATTGGAACAAGCCTTGGTTTGCCCATGATGATATTAAGGATGGTGGTACTCTTGAACTGAATATGGGGCCTAAGCCTAATGTGAATTGGGGATCAGATGTGGATAGCATGCCTCCCTCGGCTGATCCTATGCCATGATGTGCGGCTGATAGCATTGATTGAGTTTCCTGTCCTGACAGATTCAATCCTTATACCTGCGGGGAAAACAAGCGGAGGCTGTGTTGTCATCTACACAGCCTCC
>JBJFDX010000107.1:0-32989 GCA_051890235.1 Bacteroidaceae bacterium
ACCTCCGATGATATAGAGACCAGAGGGCAGATTCCTCAGGCTTGTACCAGGACGGAACATTCTGCCATCGATTGTATAGGTATTCTGGTCGGCAGGAGCCATGGGCGACAATGTGCTGTTCACCTCCTGGATGCCGGTAAGAATATTATCCTTCTGAGCCTCGGTAATCAACTCTATATTGCGAATTTCGATAATATCGTAACCGCCCTCTACGATATCCCAACGCAGGAAGTCACCGGCCTTACCCCAGCCCAGTTTCTTGCGAGGTGCTGAAATATCTATAAAGGTGCGTGCCCAATCGTCGGTTGCAGGCAACATATCATACCAGTAGTCACGACCTGCAGCAATGGGTGAGTAGAAGAATTCACCTCGGGTGCTGGTGGCAGACCTATATTCGAAGGTCATATAAATAACATCCTCAGCCAAATCGTTCTCCAATGCACTCAGAGCTACAAAGGGGTCACCACCCTGACACTCTACAAGATATGTAAAGGGTGCGGTATTCGTGATTTTCACTGAATTATTCATTACCTCAGGTGCAGGCACCAGATAATCACACTTGAACTCCTTCTTGAGTCTCTCGTACATAGCCTCAGCTTCAGCCTGAGTGTAAGCACCTTCATATCCTACCCATGCCTCAGAGGTAACCTCGTCCACATGATTGATGAGTTCCAGCAACTCCTCGTCCTCAGTGGTGAATGATGTATAAGCCTGCTGAATCTTGTCATTCAGCAGAGCCAACTTCAGGAATGACTTCTTACAGCTGTATACAGAGCGGAAGATATCGGAGAACTCCTCCACAAGAGCATACTTCTCTGCGGCTGTGGTAGCTGTCTCAACACCCTTTATAGCCTCCTGCATGCGAGCACGCAACTCGTTGCTGAAGTTGGGAGTAGCCTTCAGGTCGGCAGGATCAATAGTGTAGGCCAGCAAGGTGTTGGCTCTTGCTACGGCACACTCAAGTGATCTGTCGATACTTGCGGTAGCCTCATCTACAGTACCACGATAGAAGAGTTTGATATTGCCGAAGCCTGTCCAATCATAGTTCAGTCCAGTACCTGGATTCTTGATACCCAGGGTGAGTGTACCATCGGTCACCTCCACTACAATGCTGTTGGCATAACGTCCAGCCTGGAAAGCATAGCAGCAACTCTGTACTCCGTGAAGGACATAACCCAGCAGTTCTGTTCCATATTCGTCGGTAATCTCAAGGTCACGCACAGCGGCATCCTCGCCTATCCAGCAGTTCTCCAAGTCAACAGCCTCAGAAACGGGAATCATGCCTTCAATGACTGCAGGCAGATAAACTTCACTTCCATTGGCATAGATGGAAGCAGCCAGATTGGTGCTATAGCGATTACCTGTACCAGTGCTGCCACCAGGACGGAAACCGCCATTGACCTGGAACTCATAAACACCATTCTGCAAGCCAGTAATCGTCTGGTACATATCGAATGTCTTGTTGTAACTTTCTGCTGCACGCATGTTGCCATTGTCGCCCTGGCCAGTGGCAGGTACGCCTTCCCATCCCTCAAATCCATTGGAGAAGTCGGCATTTACAAGCAGGTTAGTGAGCTCGGTATCCTTAGCAAAACCTTCGGTGATGGCCTTCTTGAGCCATTCGTCCACGGTGGCAATCTCTGCAGCCAGCTGCTCGTTGTCGAGCACATGCTTTGCCATGATGTATGGGTAAGAACCGTTGATATACTCCTCATTGGGCTCAGCGGTCTCCATCAGGTAAGAGTCAAGCTTCTGGGCTGTGGGACCTGTCAGTTTGGCTTCTGCCAGGTAATCAATGGTCTCCTGCATCTTGGCGTCATAGTTGGCATATGCCTGCTTAGAGTCGAGCAGAGCTTGTCTAACCTCTAAGAATTCCACGTACTGATTCAGGAAAGCATCTCTGTCGGTAATACCCTTCAAGGTGGCAATACCTTCCTTGAACTGGTCTATCAGACTCTGCTGAGCAACCAGATCCTCCAGCAAAGCCTCATTGGCAGCGAATACCATGGCGGTAAAATCCTTGAAGGTCGCATCATCATGGATATCGGCATAAATCTCTCCGTCAGCCGTATACACGATACCATGGTCGTTCTCAAGCACAGGGTGACTATCCTCACTGAGGGTCTGATAGAAATCTGGATTTATCAAGTTTCCTTTGTTGAGCTTATAACAGAGTTCACCAGATGTAACGGCATCCTCTGTGATATTGGTCACCTGTGTACCATGGACTGAATAGCAGTTGGTGAACGTCATGTTACTGCCACGTGCACAATAAACATTGTCACCACTTGTGCCTTCCACAACTGCAGATGTCCAGCAGTTGACCATTTTGGAACCCTGGTTTCCTGTCCATCCTGAGAAGGCAGCAGCCTCATTGCCACCAGAGATATTACCAGTCACATAGCAGTTGGTCATCAGGAAGCGGCATGCGCTGCCATCGCTGCAACCGATGATACCAGCCACATTCTGAGCGCTACCCGAAACGATACCCTCGTTACCCAGGTTGGTGAGGGTGGCTGTACCGCCGCCTGTGCTGCCTCCCACGAGGCCCACATAACCCTTACCTACGATATAGCAGTCGCTGCTGAGTATCAGATTACGAATCTCCACACCTCCACTAACGGCTCCGAAGAGACCTACGAACATATCGTCGGGCTTATTGATGTTAAGACCGCTGATGCGATGCAATCCACCATCAAAGGTACCTGTATAAGGGTTCTGCTGCGTTCCAATAGGCTCTACGGTCAGGCCTGAAAGATCGATATCGGCAGTCAGACGCCCCTTAAGCTTGGGATTGTTGTTGGCCACCATGCGGGTGAACCATACATATTGTCCTGCTGTGGCAAGTGGCAGGAAGCCCTCCTCATCAGGTTCCACCAGATGGGTGTTGAGGGTTCCGCATACGGAGCACACTCCATCCTCTCCATAATGATGGTCGGGAATTCTTGAACCACTATCCTCGTTGCTGTAGGTAATATCACCCACGGGTGCACCGTCGCAACGCATCTCACCATTGGCATACACTTGCTTGTAAGTGGTGAAGGGCATAGGATAAGGGTTAGTGCCTAAGGTCTGAGTCCAGGTAATGTTCTTCTGGTCACCATTGAGCATGAAGCAAAGAGCTCCGTTGCTGACCATCTCAGCAGTCACCTGAGTTCCCTTAGCCGCACTTGAGGAAGCCACATTATTCAGATAATAGCTGTTGAAAATCTGTACGTTCTGGGGACAACGAGCCCATACGTCGAGGTCGCTCTCCTGCAGTTGAACAGAACCTACCTGTACGCAGTTGCTCAAAACAACCTTGGCGCCTGCCCAACCTACAAATCCTGCACAGTTGGTGGTTGTCTCACTCTGGATGGTGCCTGCAAACAAACAATTCTCAAACGATACGCCCGAGCCACTGATACCTACGAAACCTCCGTGTGTGCCATCACCTGCGATGGTGGGCAGGACGGTCACCAAAGAGCAGCAGTTGCGGATGGTGGCTCCGAATGTCTTACCAGCGATACCTCCAGCATACTTGTCGTTGGTGGCAATGGAACCCTTCACAATCAGGTTCTCCACGGTACCATAAAGCATTTCAAAGGGAGCTGCATAACTGCCGTTCACATTATAGTTGACGGTAAGGGTATGTCCTGCTCCGTTGAATGTGCCTTCGAAGTTACTGAAACGCTTGTTGTAAGCTGTGAAGTCAATATCTGCTGTCAGTTCGGCATTAAGTCCGAAGTGCAGATTGCTGTTCACACGATCCATGAATGCGTTCAGTTCCTCGGCAGTTCCTATCTTTACCACCTCTGTGCGGTCATACTCAGGAGGAGTGGTAATGCGTATACTGCGAATCTTGATGTTAGCCGCCTTGTTACCAAGGTCGAAACGGAAGAAATCGCCCTTGGCACCCCAATCAAATTTCTTGCGAGAATTGGAGATGTCCATATAGGCAATACGCCATTCTCCCTCTGCAGTCTGGGCAAGACCACCCTCGAAGACCTGCTCACGTCCACCTGCTATGGGAGAGAAGAAGAACTCCACCAGATCGGGAACACTTGCATCACTCTGGTATTCCACCAAGACGAAAGTCTCGTTGTCCTCCAAATCACGGGGAAGAGGAGTCAACTGGAAGAAGGGATCACCACCTTCAGAGACGATGGTCATACTGCCATCCTCTTCATCGGTAATAGTTACCATGTTGTCCGAACCTGGGTTATGCTTCAGATAAATATCCTCGGCATAAGAACTTAGCGACATGGTCAGCATAGCCACAAAGGCTGCGACAAATCGCATCCAAATAAGTTTGTTTTTTCTCATACGAGTTTTAATTAGTTAGTTAGACATATGTTGTTTATTCATATTCTACGTTAGTTTTCAAGAACCATCCAGACAGATAATTTACACCCTTCGTGATGTTCGAGACCGCAAAACTATCCATTATTTCCCAAACAAGCAAAGAAAACATTGAAAATTTTATTCTCACCCCCCCATTTTCCCTTCCTTATGAATGATTTCTGAGCAATCATGAACTATCTTTTACCTATTTATGAAACAATATATTAAGATATCTCTTGCGCACGATACATTTTATAAATATTTATATGTAAATTTGTCTTGTTCTTAAAAAAGAAAAGAAACTAAGAATTGACCCAACATAAAATATAGGAAATGAATGCCAAGACGTTTTTGCTGAATACTTTGCTGCTCATGATATGTGTGGCAGGCAACGCCCAGAATCCCTATCTCCCCCTGTGGGAACATCTGCCCGATGGTGAACCACGGGTATTTGAAGACCCCGACAACCCAGGGAAATGGCGTGCGTATATCATCGGGTCACACGACCTTACCTACACAGCCTATTGTGGAAACGACATACGCATGTGGTCGGCTCCCGTCGAGGACTTGAGCCAATGGCGTGACGAAGGTCCTATCTTCAGCCATTATGCAGATGGCAAGTGGGATACCATGTATGCACCCGACTTGGTGGAGGTGAAGGATAAGACCACAGGAGAGAAAACCTATTGGCTCTATCCTCACTCTCGTGGCTGGGGACGTGTGGCCATGGTATGCAAGAGCCATCGACCCGATGGGCCTTTCACGCCTGTCAATCTGAATACAGAAGGAACCCGATGCCTGGAGGGCTCATACATTGACTTTGATCCCTCCGTATTTGTAGAAGAAGTGACAGACATGAAAGATTCCGACTACGTGAAGGGATTCCGAGCCTATGTCTTCTACGGATTCCGACACTCTACCGCTTTCGAACTCAATCAAGATGACATGTATTCGGTCAGACCAGGCACGAAGATACATGACTACTTCATCCCCGCCAGTGAACGATACGGCGAACTGATGGACCCACCAGGCACCAAGTATCCTGCCCTATATGAAGGACAGAACCCTGGAGATTTCAATTTCTTTGAAGCCTCATCCATACGCCAGGTAGGCAACAAGTACGTGATGGTATTCTCGGGATTCTCGGGACCCGATTACGGTCTGTGGTCCACCAACTCAGCTTTGCGTTATGCCTATGGTGACAGTCCGATGGGCCCCTGGCGCTCGGGAGGCGTTCTTGTGGACTCTCGTGGTATAGTGCCCAACGAGGATGGAACACATCTGACCACCACAAACTTCAATCACAACACCCATGGATCCATTCAGGAAATTGGTGGTCAATGGTACGTATTCTATCATCGACCTCCCCGATGCTTCGGTAATGCCCGTCAGGCAATGGTAGCTCCCGTGAAGATAGAATGGGACAAGAAGCCCGTAGCTCAAGGAGGCAAGGTGCGCATAACAGCCTATGACCCTTATGCAAAGAATCAGGAATGGACCGCTTCGGCCTCTGATGGTACCACCTATTCGGGAGCAGAGGTTACCTCAGAAGGATTCCAGATATTCGGCCTTCCACCATACAGATACTATTCTGCAGGTATTGCATGCTATTTGAATGGCAACGAATGGATGCAGGATAATTTTGATGTTTGGAATAACAGTATGAATCTGGCAGGAGTGACCAACGGAGGTATCATCGGCTTCAAGTATTTCGGTTTTGAGGGCCTGCACAAAGATACCAAAGGAGTAAAATCCTTTTCTGGTACCCAAAAGGGAGATGACACCACACTCAATCTATGGCTGACCCCAGGCGGAAATGGCGCGTTCCGCATACACGTGATGCTGGATGGACCTTACACCAATCAGGTGTGGAAAGGCAAAGAGTTGGGTGTGATAGACATACCCAGCGATGCGCCTCAAGTGGCAAGAAATTACCAATTGCCTACCCCCGAAGTGGAAGGACTGAAGGGAAAACACGCAATCTACCTGGTGGTGGAAGGACCTCAAGTAAACAAACCTAATCGGTATGAGCATACGCCCTCGGCATCAACCCTGCAACCTCGTCCTCAGGGACTCTTTGACCTGCATGGACTGGGATTCTCAAAGAAAGGCGAATCCTGTCAACCCGAAACCATTCCACAGGTAACCATTCTGGTGGATGGCCGTAAAATTCATCTGCCCTCCATACCTGAGTTTGCCTCCAACGAGAATGGATACATGGATGCCTCCAATTATCAGGCTTATGCTCCGCTTGGCGCCAACTCGGTCATCAAAGCCTCTGCTTCTGACCCCAGCGTAGAAATACAAGTGGGAGATATCGTGGACGGCCGAGCCGTGGTCACCTGTGTATGGAAAGGCCTGAAGAAGGTGTACAAGATAAACTGATTCAAACGACATGCAACGTTTCTTATTAGTCCTGTTTCTGCTGATAACCTCTGTGGCCCAAGCCCAGAGCATACAAGTGAAGAATCCTCTGATGTGGACAGATGCGCCTGACCCCGACATCATACGCGTGGGTGACTATTACTATTTAGTTACCACCACCATGCATCTGTTTCCAGGAGGGCCTGTCATGAGGAGTCGTGACCTGGCACATTGGGAGACCGTATCCTATCTCTTTGACGAAATCAGAGATACACCTCGATACGACCTTCGAGAAGGTTCGGTATACGGACGTGGACAATGGGCCACATCTCTCCGCTATCACAAGGGAACCTTCTGGGCTTTGTTTGTTGCCAACGATGACCCACACATGTCCATGGTGTTCCGCACAGACGATCCAGCCAAGGGTTGGACTCTTCACAGTCGTCTGCCAGCCTATCATGATGCATCGCTCTTCTTTGATGACGATGGCCGGGTTTACGTATTCTTCGGAAGCGGAGACATCCATCTGGTGGAACTGGAGCCTGACCTCACTGGCGAGAAGAAAGGAGGAGTGCGCAGAAAGTTACAGCTCAATGGCAAACCAGCAGGTTTGCACGAGGGAAGCCGTGTGGTGAAGCACGATGGCATGTATTACCTGCTCTGCATCTCGTGGCCGAATACGGGAAGACAAGAAATCGCTTATCGAAGTTCGAATATTGAGGGTCCGTATGACTCAAAAGTAATTCTGAAGAGCGACTTTGGAGGATTTCCCCTGGCTGGACAAGGGACTATCGTAGATGGCAAGCATGGTGAATGGTACGGAGTGATGTTTCAGGACAGAGGAGGAGTGGGACGTGTGCTCACCATAGAGCCCTGCTCATGGATAGATGGTTGGCCCATGCTGGGTACGCTCGGCGATGGTCTCATCCCTGAAACAGTATCACTCGACGGACATTGTGAATGCCACCAGAATCCAGCATCAGCAATCATAGAGAAAGATTACCAATGGAACCATAACTTCATCAGGGAGGATATCTCTACCGAAACGGGCAGCATGACAAAGCCTGGAGCTTACGTTTCGCTCACAACATCGGTCCTTGCCCATTCCATCTTTGATGCACGCAACACCTTCACCTGGCGCACATGGGGACCCACCTGCTCTGATACTATCTGTCTGGATACAAGAAGGATGAAAGATGGAGACTGCGCCGGACTATCGGCCTTCAATGCAGACGCTGGCGTGCTTACCTTCAAGAAGGAAGGGAATCTGTATACTCTGGTAATGAGTGAAGAGAACGTGAAACTGGATAACCATACAAAGGCCATAACAAAACATGAGGTCAAAGAGATTGAATGTGTGAACATCCGCAAGAGCCAAACAGGGAGTATCTATCTACGCATGGATGCCGACTTCCGCCCCGGACGTGATGCTGCCAACTTCTATTACAGTCTGGACGGTAAGACCTTCCTGCCCATAGGAACAAGAGATTACAAGATGCGTTTCGACTTTACCCGCTTCTTCATGGGCACCCGTTATGCCGCCTTCTACTACCCCACGAAGAGGGTTGGAGGGCAGGTGACCTTCTCCCTCTCAGGGAAGAGAGATTAAGGCAGAACAGATGAAGAACCACCTTTTTCCCAAAAAGGCTTGTGTAACAGGAAGTGTTTTATTACTTTTGCACGCTGAATACGTATTCCTTTGACATCATAACGCAGCGATGAGCCCTACAAGACTGAACACACTGCTTCAGCAGACAATTTCCGAACTGAGCGAGAACTGCCCGCTGCACGGATTATCCCTTGAACATAGAGACGGTGACCCCCTACCCAGCCAAAAGGATTTGGCCGAGGTGGTCCACCTGTGTCGCTCTATCTTTTTCCCTGGCTATTTTGGCCCACCAGCCACCAGCGCCCATATGCAGACGTACCATCTGGGTGTGAGCATGGAGCGGTTGCATGCCTTGCTCACAGAACAGATATTGGCAGGCTTGTGTTCATGCTCCCCAGAAGATGAGATACTCGACGAGCAAACCAGAAACACACATCACAACGAGATGGCCTGCGAGCGAAGGGCTCGTGCCGAGCAGATTGCCATAGAATTCATACAGAGGTTACCTTCCTTGAGAGACACTCTTGCCACAGATGTGGAAGCCGCCTACAATGGTGACCCTGCAGCAGATTCCTATGGCGAGATTATCAGTTGCTATCCTGTTATACGGGCACTGACCAATTATCGTGTGGCACACGAACTGCTCTTGCTGGGCGTGCCCCTGATACCCAGAATCATCACCGAGATGGCTCATGGAGAAACAGGTATCGACATTCATCCAGCTGCTACCATCGGACACCATTTTACCATAGACCATGGTACGGGTGTCGTGATAGGCGCCACCTGTATTATAGGGAATAACGTGAAGCTCTATCAAGGCGTAACCTTAGGTGCCAAGAGTTTTCCACTGGACGAACATGGTAACCCCATCAAGGGTATACCCCGTCATCCTATACTGGAGGACAACGTTATCGTATACAGCAACGCCACGGTACTGGGACGCATCACCATAGCCACAGGTACCATCATCGGAGGTAACCTGTGGGTAACCGAGAGTACCAAGCCAGGCGACCGCATCGTGCAGGCAAAACGCAGAAAGAACAATACAAAGGATTGCATCGTAAGGCCCGAGGATCTGGGAGGCCTGTAATGCAGAACTATAATAGAAACCTGTATATTACACTATCAGAAATATCACAAGCAAACTCATGGAATTTGAAATGATTGCCAAGACCTTCCAGGGACTGGAGGGAGTTCTTGCAGAAGAGTTGACTGCCCTGGGGGCAAACAATATAGAGAAGGGACGCCGAATGGTATCCTTCACAGGCGATAAGGAGATGCTCTACCGAGCCAATTTCTCCCTGCGTACCGCCGTTCGCATCCTGAAGCCTATCAAACACTTCCGTGCCAAGACTGCCGATGAAGTATACGAAGCCGTGAAGCAGATTGACTGGAGCCAATATCTGAATGTGGACACCACCTTTGCCGTAGACAGCGTAGTGTACAGCAACGAGTTCCGACACAGCAAGTTTGTGGCCTACAAGGTGAAGGATGCCATTGTCGACCAATTCCGTGAGAAGACAGGAGAGCGCCCCAACATACGCATTACCAACCCCGACATACAACTCCACATCCACGTGGCAGAATATGATTGCACACTCTCCCTGGATTCCTCGGGCGAGAGCCTGCACAAACGAGGTTGGAGACAATCCACCGTGGAAGCCCCCATCAACGAGGTACTGGCTGCCGGTATCATCCTGCAGACAGGATGGAAGGGAGAATGTGACCTGGTGGACCCCATGTGTGGAAGCGGAACGTTCCTGATAGAGGCAGCCATGATTGCCTCCGGAATTGCTCCTGGAGTGTATAGCCGTGAGTATGCCTTTGAAAAATGGCCCGACTTTGACAAGGAACTCTTTGATGCTATCTACGAAGATGACTCAAATGAGAAGCCCTTTGAACATCATATCTATGGATTTGATATCAATCACAAAGCCATAGCCGTTGCCTCCGAGAACGTGCGTGCGGCTGGACTTTCCAAATACATCACGCTGCAGCAGCAGGATATCAAGGATTTCACAAAACCTGAGCAAAAGTGTATCTTGGTGACCAATCCTCCCTATGGAGAGCGAATCTCCGCACCCGACTTGCTGGGACTTTACAAAACCTTGGGTGAACGCCTGAAGCATCAATTTACGGATAATGATGCATGGGTGCTCAGCTATCGCGAGGAATGCTTTGACCAGATAGGACTGAAGCCCTCCTTGCGTACACCCCTATACAATGGTTCTCTGGAATGCGAGCTGCGCAAGTATCAGATATTCAGCGGCAAGTTAAACGACCTGAAGGCAAAAGGGGGAGACATCAAGAGCGACGAGGAACGTCGACTGATGGCTCAGAAACGTCGCTTTAAGCAAAACCGTGACTTCCGCGACCGACTGGAGGATGACCCCGAAGATCGCATGCGCCGGCCCGAACGTAAACCTTATGGGCGAGATGAGCGCCGCGAGGGAGCACGCAGATTCCAAGACCGAGACGAGCGCAGAAATTCCCGTGGATTCCGCAGGGAAGACCGCGAGGATGGTTACGGCCGCAAGCCACGTTCCTTTGACAGGGATGACCGACGCTCGCCCAAAGGATTCCGTCAGGAGGAGAGAGGAGATGAGCGTAATTCACGATCTTTCGGTCGGGATGGATTCCGCAAGGGAGGCAACGACCGCCGTAAGTCCTATGACAGAGGAGAAGGAAGAGACGGATGGAACAGAAAAGGTCATAAGGGATACAATCATGATGAGGATTAAGAGAATCATTACGCTCACAGCCTTGGTTGTATTGACAGTCAATAGCAGTATGGCACAGAAACCCTTCACTCTGGAGGAACTGAACTTCGGAGGACGCAATGCCAGAAAGTTTGTTCCCCAATACTTCTATTACATGTGGTGGGGCGACCGCCTTGTGGATGCCAACAATCCTGAATACAACATACTGAATCCTGCCACCGGCAAACCCGCCAAGTACAATCCCATGTCTGAAAGCGACATGTATTCGGCCTACGGCTGGGATGAGGGTGACGGCAAACATAAGATATCCCGAATGGGGTTGCCTTACGCCTCAGAGTCACTCCTACTCACACACACTGAGGGACAACGTGCCCTGGTGGACTTCTCGGACTGGAAGGTGACCTGGAGTCAGAGCATGGAAGGGTCTTTGGAATGGAACAAGGAATCACGGGCCGATGCATTCCTGCGCAACAACAATCTGTGGGTGCGATATGCCGATGGACAAGAGGTACAGATATCCCAGGATGGTTCCAGAGAGATTGTCTATGGACAAAGCGTTCATCGTGACGAGTTTGGTATCACCAAGGGCACCTTCTGGAGCAAGGATGGACAGAAACTGGCCTTCTATCGAATGGACCAAAGCATGGTGACTGATTATCCCCAAGTCAATACATTCGCACGAGAGGCACAGATGGAGCCCGACAAATACCCCATGGCAGGCATGACCTCGCATCAGGTACAGGTGGGCATCTTTGACCTGCAGTCACACAAGACCATCTATCTGTCCACAGGCAATCCCGAGAATCGCTATTTCACCAATATCTCCTGGGCTCCTGATGGCAAGACCATCTATCTGTATGAGCTCAACCGAGACCAGAACCATTGCACCCTTGACGCATATGATGCTGTGACAGGCAAGAAATTGCGTACGCTCTCTACAGAAGAGTCCGACAAATATGTGGAGCCCCTGCACCCCATCACCTTCCTGCCATGGGACAATACCAAGTTTGTATACTGGAGTTGGCGGGACGGATACACCCATCTGTATCTGATGGATGTGAACGGACGCGAACTGGGACAGATTACCAAGGGGCCCTGGGTGGTGACCGAGCTGGTGGGTTTCTGTCCTGCCACACGCAGCCTCATCATCACAAGCAAGGAAGCAGGTCATCTGCAAAAGAATATCTATCGGGTGGATATCAATTCGGGCAAGCGTATGCTCCTCGATAACGGCAAGGGGGTGCATCAAGCCCGTCTTTCGGCCAGCGGACGTTATGTACTGGACATCTGGCAGGAACCCTCTGTGCCCCGTTGCTGTGCCGTCATCGATACCAAGACAGGACGACGTGTGATGCTGGGCACGGCATCCGACCCTTGGGAGGGTTGGTACCAACCCCTCTTCGAACAGGGAACGGTCAAGGCAGCCGATGGTGTTACAGACCTGTACTGGCGCATGGTGAAGCCCGCAGACTTCGACCCTGCCAAGAAGTATCCCACGGTTGTATATGTATACGGAGGCCCCCATGCTCATAATGTAGAGGCATCCTGGCATTGGGCTTCCCGCTCCTGGGAAACCTACATGGCGCAGAAGGGATATATCGTATTCATCCTGGACAACCGAGGCAGCGAAAACCGAGGCAGAGACTTCGAGCAAGCCACCTTCCGCCACCTGGGACAAGAGGAGATGAAGGACCAGATGTGTGGAGTGAACTATCTGAAGACTCTGCCCTATGTGGATGCCGACCGCATGGGAGTACATGGATGGAGTTTCGGAGGATACATGACCATCTCCCTGATGACAAACTACCCTGATGTGTTCAAGGTGGGAGTGGCAGGAGGTCCGGTCATCGACTGGAAATGGTACGAGGTAATGTATGGCGAGCGGTATATGGACACGCCCGAGAGCAATCCCGAGGGCTACGAGCAGACCAGTCTGATCAACAAGGCTGCCAACCTCAAGGGTAAACTGCAGATTATCATTGGCATGAATGATCCCACAGTGGTGCCTCAGCATGCCCTACAATTCCTCAACGCCTGTGCCGAGGTTGGCACTCAACCCGACTTCTTTGCCTATCCCGGCGAAGGACACAACATGGCTGGTCACAAGAGTGTACATCTGCATGAGCGTATCACTCAGTATTTCGAGGATTATCTGAAGTAAGTATACATTATATATAATATATATACACACATATATAGCATGAAGATTCTTTTGTTGGGAAGCGGAGGGCGTGAGCACGCCTTAGCATGGAAGATAGCACAAAGCGAGCGTTGCGAACAGCTGTACATAGCACCGGGTAACGCAGGTACAGCCAGTGTGGGAACCAACCTTTCGCTGGCAGCTGATGATTTCGAGGGCATAGGAGCCTTCTGTCTGCAGAACCATATTGACATGGTGGTAGTAGGTCCTGAGGATCCTCTGGTAAAGGGAATCTATGATTACTTCAAGGGCAACGAGCAACTGTCTGCCATCCCTGTAATCGGTCCCAGCAAGCAAGGAGCCGTACTCGAGGGAAGCAAGGACTTTGCCAAGGGATTCATGAAGCGTCATGGCATACCCACGGCAGCTTATGCCACCTTTGACGGCAACAGCCTCGAGGCTGGCCTTAAGTTTCTGGAGACCCTGCAACCCCCCTACGTACTCAAGGCTGATGGCTTGTGTGCAGGAAAGGGTGTGCTGATACTGCCCACCCTTGAAGAGGCTCAGAAGGAGTTGCGCGAGATGCTGGGAGGTATGTTTGGCAATGCCAGCAGCCGCGTGGTGATAGAGGAGTTCCTAAGTGGAATAGAGTGCAGCGTGTTTGTTCTCACCGACGGAAAAGATTATGTGATTCTGCCCGAGGCGAAGGACTACAAGCGTATAGGAGAGGGCGACACAGGCCTCAATACAGGTGGCATGGGTAGCGTGAGTCCTGTTCCCTTTGCTGATGCAGAATGGATGAACAAGGTGGAGGAGCGCATCATTCGCCCCACAGTGAACGGACTGGCTGAAGAGGGAATCGATTACAAAGGCTTCATCTTCTTCGGACTCATCAACGTGAAAGGCAACCCTATGGTGATAGAATATAACGTACGCATGGGCGACCCTGAGACCGAGACTGTGATGCTGAGGCTGAAGTCAGATATTGTAGACCTTTTCCAGGGCATTGCCACTCAGACACTTGCCAGCCAAAAGGTAGAATTCGATCCCCGGGCTGCCGTGTGTGTGATGCTGGTGAGCGGAGGTTATCCCGGACATTACGAGAAGGGCTATCCCATCACGGGTATCGAGAACGTTCAGGGAAGCGTGGTCTTCCATGCCGGCACCAAGTTCGATAATGAACAAGTGGTGACCAATGGCGGTCGTGTAATAGCCGTAAGCAGCTATGGCAGCGACCGCAAGGAAGCCCTCGAGAAGAGTTTCACTGAGGCAGAGAAGATACAGTTCGACAAGAAATATTTCCGTAGAGACATTGGTGCCGACCTATGACGAGTAATCGCTGGTGGCAAAACCAGTTGGCCGAGAGCCGCCTGACACTTCCCGTCAGCGTGGCTCTCTTTGTGGCCGCACGCTGTTTGCCTTTAACAGAGGTCGAGTTTGGTGCAAACAGTCAGGCTCTTTGGTGCATTCTCACAGCCGCTCTCATGCTGCAGGTCAACGTGGAGTATCAACTCCTGCGAGTGCGCTCCCATCTGCCCGAGAGTCTTTGCCTGATACTGCTTGGCGTCCTTCCCTGCCCCGATGGCATGATGGCACCCATGCTGAGTGCCCTGTGCCTGATGGCCAGCATGGGACTGTTGCTGGGCTGTTATCAGAACCGCGACTCCGTCATGCACATCTTCCACAGTTACTTCTTCCTGGGCATGGGCAGCCTCTTTGCACCCTTCATGGTCGTGCTGGCTTTGCTCTATTACGTGAGCCTTGCCCTGCTGATGCGCGCCTTCTCATGGCGGGGATTCTTTGCAGGCATAGTGGGCCTCATCGCCCCTTATTGGTGCTGGCTGATGTGGGAAGTGTGCCTGGGCAGTCCATCCCGCATGCTTGCTCACCTCACTCCCCTATGGGAAGAGATGACAGCCAACCAAGACCTGCTGTTGCCGCCCCACTCCAGTCTGCTGCCCATGTGGCTGCTGCTCATCTTCCTGAGCCTGGTGGGCACCATCCATTACATGAGAAAGAGGTACGAGGATAAGATACGCACCCGCATGATGCTCTACGTGTTTGTCCACGTCAGCATCCTCCTTCATGTGGCATTCCTGCTCTTTCCTGCCCAGCGTCCCCAACTGCTGGCCATGCTGTCGGTATCGGTTAGCCCTTTGGTGGCACATTACTGGGCTACCACAGGTGGCAGAGTGGGTCAAGTGATGCTGATGGTCTCCCTCTCAGGGTGGGTGGCAACGCTCCTAATGGCAACCGGTTGGGTATGAATGAAGTTATTAAGGATAATTAGCAAGCTCAATACACTTTCATCGAAGCAAATTGTTGTAACTTTGCCAAGCACTTCGAAAAAAGAGAGAAAAAACAGAGTTATTATATTATGAAGCATTTCAAGACGGTGGATACCGTAATGGGGTGGGTAGCCTTTGCCATAGCTGCATTCACATACTGTAGCACGATAGAGCCCACCGCCAGTTTTTGGGACTGCCCTGAGTTTATCACCACAGGATACAAGTTGGAGGTAGGTCATCCCCCAGGGGCGCCCTTCTTCATGCTCACGGCCAATCTCTTTACTCAGTTTGTGAGCGACCCTGCTCTGGTGGCCAAGATGGTGAATATCATGAGCGCCCTCTTCAGCGCAGCCTGCATCATGTTCCTCTTCTGGAGCATCAGTCATCTGGTACGTAAGTTGGTGGGACAGAACGGTCAGGTGAGCACACTTGCCCAAGCCATCACAGTGGAAGCCAGTGCCCTGACAGGTGCCTTGGTGTACACCTTCTCCGACACCTTCTGGTTCAGTGCTGTCGAGGGTGAGGTGTATGCATACAGCAGCCTCTTCACAGCCGTTGTCTTCTGGCTGATGCTCAAGTGGGAGAGTCATGCCGATGAGCCTCACTCCGACCGCTGGCTCATTCTGATAGCCTATCTCACAGGCCTCAGCATCGGCGTTCATCTGCTCAACCTGCTTTGTCTGCCAGCCCTGGTACTCGTGTTCTATTACAAGAAGTGCAAGGAAGCCACCATGAAAGGGGCTTCACTGGCCTTGCTTGGGAGCTTCGCCCTGGTGGCAGCCGTGCTCTATGGCATCGTGCCCGGTATTGTAAAGGTGGGTGGATGGTTTGAGCTTCTCTTCGTCAATCATCTCAACTGTCCCTTCAACACAGGCTTGATTATCTACATCTGCCTTCTGGTGGCTGTGGTCCTCTGGGCCCTGTATGAGACCACTCAGCAGAAGAGTCGCCTGCGCATGAACATATCCTTCCTGCTGAGCATAAGCATGCTGGGCATTCCCTTCTATGGTTATGGATGGACGAGCGGCGTGATAGGCGTGGTTGTGCTGCTGGCATGCTATCTCATGCTCCGCTGGCGCAAAAACTTGGTACATGTTGTCTCAGCACGACTGATGAACACCAGCCTGCTCTGCATGCTCATGATCATGATAGGCTACAGTTCGTATGCCGTGATAGTCATCCGCAGTTCGGCCAACACTCCCATGGACCAGAACTCTCCCGAGGATATCTTCACCCTGGGAACCTACCTGGGTCGCGAACAATATGGCGACCGTCCCTTGCTCTACGGACAGGCTTACACCAGCGAAGTTCAACTGCGTGTAGACGGCAACTACTGCGTACCTGTGAGCAAGAAGGGAGCTCCTGTGTATCAGCGCAAGGAGAAGGCAACCTCAAGCGAGCCCGACCGCTATGAGATACAGCGATACAATATCTCCTACGTATACCAGCAGAACATGCTCTTCCCCCGTATGTACAGCGAAGCACATACCAATGCCTACGAGAGTTGGATGGGAGGTGTGAAGGGTACTGTGAAGACTTACGAGCGCTGTGGGGACATGATTCAGGTGAAGACCCCCACGATGATGGAGAACCTACGTTTCTTCCTGAGCTATCAGGTCAACTTCATGTACTGGCGTTACTTCATGTGGAACTTCGCAGGCCGACAGAATGACCTGCAGGGCAACGGAGAATGGGAGCACGGCAACTGGATTACCGGCATTCCCTTCCTGGACAACCTTCGCCTGGGCGACCAGAGCAAGCTGCCCACAGAACTGAGAACCAACAAGGGTCACAACGTCTTCTACTGTCTGCCTCTGATATTGGGACTCATGGGTCTCATATGGCAGCTCTTCCGCAACGACGAGCATAACAACCGTGAGGGCGAGAAGCAATTTGGTATCGTCTTCTTCCTCTTCTTCATGACGGGCCTCGCCATTGTCATCTACCTCAACCAGACCCCCATGCAGCCCCGCGAACGAGATTATGCTTATGCAGGTTCGTTCTATGCCTTCGCTATTTGGGCAGGCCTGGGAGTAGCTGCCGTGGCAGAGTGGCTCCGCAGAGTGCTCAAGCATGATGTGGCCTGTGCCATACTGAGCTGCCTGTGCCTGCTGGTACCCATACAGATGGCCAGCCAAACGTGGGACGACCATGACAGAAGCGGACGCTATACCTGTCGAGACTTCGGTATGAACTATCTGAACTCGCTCGATCAAAACCGCGCTCCCATCATCTTTACCAATGGAGACAACGACACCTTCCCCCTGTGGTACTGCCAGGAGACAGAGGGCATACGTACAGATGCCCGTGTATGCAACCTCTCTTACCTGCAGACAGACTGGTACATTGACCAGATGAAGCGACCTGCATATGACAGTCCTGCCGTGCCCATCCACTGGAGCAGGCTCGAATACGTGGCCGGCACCCGAGAGGGAACAAGTGTTCGTCCCGGCACCCTCGAACAGGTAATCGAATACTATAAGGACCAACCGGAGACACTCAAGGAGATGGTGGGTGAGAATCCCTACGAACTCAAGAACATCATAGAGCATTGGGTTCTGAATCCGAACCCCGACCTGCGTATCATTCCCACCGACTCCATCGTAATCACTATCGACAAGGAGGCTGTCAAGCGGAGTGGCATGATGATTGCAGGAGACAGCATCCCTGACGTAATGCATCTGAGCCTGAAGGGCAAGAGGGCTGTGTACAAGAGTGAGATGATGATGTACGAGATGCTGGCACAATGCAACTGGGAGCGTCCCTTATATGTGGCCATCACGGTAGGTAAAGACAACTACGGCAATCTGGGAGACTACTTCGTGCGCGAAGGTCTGGCTGACCGCATCACACCCTTCAATACCAAGAAGAGCGGACGTACGGTGGACACCGAGAAGATGTATGACAACATGATGAACCGCTTCCGGTATGGTGGCCTCGACAATCCCAAGTTCTATCTTGACGAGACCATTTCACGCATGAGTTACACACACCGCCGCATGTTCGCACAACTGGCCACTCAGCTCATGAACGAAGGCAAGAAGGACAAGGCCCTGAACCTGGTGAAGCGTGCCGAGCAGGTACTGCCTGCCACCACCATGCCCCACACCTTTGCCGGAGGGTCACTCGATCTGGCTCGCGTGTGGAATCAACTGGGAGACAAGAAGCAGGCCGAGGCTATTGCCCTGCCTGTGGCCAAAACCGCTTGCGAATATGTCGAGTGGTATATGAGCATGCCCGACAAGATGCTGCAGCGCGAAGAGCAGGAGTGCATGTACTACCTGTATCAACTGCATCGCTCTGCCGAGGTGCTCAAGGAGGCATCGAGCCCCCACACAGCAGACATGATGCAGAAGTTGGATTCCTACAACAGGATTCTGCAGAGCCGCCTCTATGGTACACAGGACATGTATCGTCAGCAAGGCAGCGATGCCAGCAACATGATGGTGATTAATCCCGAGGAAACAGAGATTGAGAGCGAATGATCATCGAACAACCTGCGGTATTCCTCAGATGGATATACCCTCATGCCCTGTGGCGGATGAACAAACGGGAGAAGGCCGTCTATCTAACCTTTGACGACGGTCCCATCCCCGAGGCCACACCCTTCATCCTCGACACTCTGGAGCGCTTCGGAGCCAAGGCCACCTTCTTCATGGTGGGCGAGAACGCACGCAAGTACCCCCACTTGCTGGCCGAGGTGAAAGCGAGGGGACATAGGGTGGGCAACCATACAAACAATCACATCGGGGGCTTCCGATGGTGGAGCTGGCACTATCTGGCCAACGTGGTAGAGGCCAACAAGGTACTCAAGACCGACCTCTTCCGCCCTCCTCATGGATGGATGAAGGTGATGCAGTACCGCGTACTGCGGCACTGCGGATTCCGGGTTGTTATGTGGGACGTAGTCACACGTGATTACAGCAGAAGACTCACAGCCGAGGATGTCCTGCATAACGTACGACGGTACACACGACCGGGCAGCATTATCACTTTCCATGATTCCCTAAAGAGTATCGACAAACTCAAGCATGCGCTCCCCGAGGCCCTGCAGTGGCTCACCCAGGAAGGATATGAATTTAAGGTGTTTGACTGAAAAGAACATTAAAGCCCAAGCCCAAAGCTTGGGCTTTGTTGCATGCGGAGTGGCAGAGGCTGCTCCCGTGGAGCCCCTGCATGCACAACACTACCTGCAGAGAATACAGCTGGGACACTTTGCCGACATGCATTACATGACACAGCATGTGGACATGAGGCTCAACCCCCAACTGCTCCATCCAGGCGTGCACACCATCGTGAGTGTGGCCCTCAACTACATGCCAGCCAGCCAACAGCCAGCCATCTGCCTCTATGCACAAGGGCAGGACTACCATGAGGTGATGAAGGAGCGCCTGCGCCAACTCATGGACAGCCTGGGAGCACATGGCCGCTGTTTCGTGGACACGGCCCCCGTGATGGAACGCTACTGGGCCTGGCGCAGCGGAGTGGGACACTACTGCCGCAACGGACTGATATCCGTCCCAGGAGTAGGACCCACGGTATTCCTGGGCGAACTTTTCCTGGAGGAGGAGACCGACCACTATGACAGTCCACTCCCATCCCCACACTCGCCCAAACAGGGCTGGCAAGACCTCTGTACGGCCCTCACTCCCGAGGGCCTTGATGCACGACTCTGCCTCAATTATTGGACGATAGAGCATCGCGGCAATCTGCCTCCTGACATCCACTTAGGCCGATGCTTCTATGGGTGTGACCGTTGCCTGCGAGCCTGCGAGGAGTTTCAAGAGGCACGCCCCACGGAACTACCCGCCCTACAGCCATCGTCTGCCCTACTGGAAATGAAGGAAGAGGACTGGCTCACACTCACACCCGAGCGCTTTCGTTCCCTCTTCCGTCACTCAGCGGTCAAGAGGGCCAAGTATGAGGGACTCATGCGTAACATCGCCCGATGGACATCTCGCCAGGGAAGCAGAGAAGAAGAAGATAAGGAGCAAGCATAATTTCGTGAGGATATAGTAAGACACCTCCTCCAACTCTTATGGTCCGTTTGGAGAGTAAGATGTAATTCTGACAGGTTTCTTATGGAACGGCCCTTACAAAGTGATACCATCATGATTGAAAAATCAAGTTCTGTCTCATGCGACGAAGAACCTTCGTGATTGATATCTATTCCTGTCTTCCGACACAATTTCTCCCACATCTGCCCGTCATAAGTCCGCTTTATCTTCAGAGCCCCGAAAAACTGTACTTTTCAGCGCAAACGTTTGCGGGAGCGGTTGCAAACGTTTACGACCGCGGTTTCAAACGTTTGCGACCGCGGTTTCAAACGTTTGCGTCGGACAGTGCAAACCTTTGTGTGGATAAGTGTACCTGTCATCAGTCCGTCAAAAGAACATATCCCCGCAGGGTTCCCCTCCTCCATGGTTTTTCTACTGAACCGTAAACAGCTTTTTTCTGCTCATACAGACATTGGCTATGGACCGCTACGGTGACTGATGGGCAACCAAGAAAGGGATCAGCAATGCTGGTGCCTGTAGGCAAGGGGGGACATGCCCACACGCCTTCGGAACATGCGGGTGAAATGGTTGGGATAAGCAAAACCCAGTTCCTCGGCTATCTCCCCCACGCTCATCTGCGTGCCGGCCAGAAGGGACTGGGCTGCCGTCACTATCTTGCCCTGGATGTAGTCCTGAGCCGTGACGCGCAGTTCACGCCGCACAAGCTCTCCAAAGTAATTGGGCGAAAGGTGAAACTGCTCAGCACACCATGCCACAGTGGGCTGACCATGCTGAGCAGGCATGCCGCTGGACAGATAGCGTTCCACCATCTCGTCCAGCCTACCAGCCAGTCCTCCGCGGTCACTCCTCAGTTCATGAAACTGCCTCTCAAAGAATCGCTTGCAGTAACTCAGAAGATGTCCGATACCCAACCTCAGCATATGGGTGGAGAGATAGTCGGCAGGGGTGTGGAGCTCTGTCTGAATGTTGGCAAAGCAGTTAAGCAGCACTCCGCGCTCGGTCTCCGAGAGTTCCAGCGCCTCCACTACGTCCGAACTGAAGAAATCAAACATATAGAAGTCGCGCCCAAGTCCACTCTTCTCAAGCAACTCTGGACGAAAGGCCAGCATGCGCCCACGGGGCTTGGTGGTGTAGTCAAGGTTCATGGATACCACCTGCCCCGGCTTCAGGGAGAAGACAGTACCCGGCTGGTAACGCATGGTCTTGCCACCCTTGACCAGCTCTCCGAAGTTTTCGTCCATGAGCACGATGCAATACATATCGAAGTCGAGGGGCAGAAACAGGGCAAGATCTGCCTGCGAAAGGTCGCCCACGGCTACCAGAGGATGCGTGGAGGGCTGACGGAAGTAAGCGTTAAACTCGTCGATGGTGTGTATTACTTTATGTGTCATGACCATTATATATATATGAGTGTGAAGAGTCGCTCTACAATGAGAAGGATATTTAGGGAAGGCAAGGACAAAAATAAAACCTTTGTGACAGAAAACCAAGATATTGGTACTGAAAAATGGTAGATATGGCGAAATGAAGTAATATTGGTCTTTTGTTCCGTAAAAATGTTCATCTGTAAGCAAGGCATAAGTCCTAACTTTGCGATGCAGACCTTGGCAGAGAATGCCCTGCAACATAAAAAACAAAAACCAACAAACATATCATTATGGCAGTAAAATTCTATCAGAGTGAAAACCAGGTGCCCCTTGAGATGCACAAGGTGAGAGTGGTGCAGAAGTTGAATCTGCTCCCTCCGGAAGAGCGATTGCGCAAGATACAGGAAGCAGGCAACAACACATTCCTGCTGCAGAACCGTGACATATACATGGACATGCTGACCGACTCGGGAGTGAACGCCATGTCGGACCGCCAGACAGCAGCCATGCACATAGCCGATGATTCCTATGCCGGATCGGAAAGCTTTACCCGACTGAAGGCTGCGGTGAAGGAAGTGTTCGGAGTGGACAACGTGCTACCCACCCATCAGGGACGTGCGGCCGAGAACATTCTGGCATGCCGATACATCACCCCAGGGAAGAAGGCTCTCATGAACTTCCACTTCACCACCACCAAAGCTCATGTCACAAGACTGGGAGGTGAGGTACTGGAACTGGTGGACAAGAAGGGGCTGGAGCCTATCAGCGACGAGCCCTTCAAGGGAGATTTTGACCTGAAACTGCTGGAGGACACCATCAAAGAGGTGGGACCCGAGAACGTAGGTTTTGTGCGCATAGAAGCCGGAACCAACCTCATCGGGGGCCAACCGGTATCACTGGAGAACATGTGTGCCGTGGCTGACATCTGTCACCGATACCAGATACCCAGTGTGCTGGACGCTTCGCTCCTGCAGGACAACATCTACTTCATGAAGATGCGCGAGGCCCAGTGTAAGTACATGCAACCAAAGGAAATCTATCATCTGCTGGCCGACAAGATGGACATCATCTACTTCTCGGCACGCAAACTTGGGTTTGCCCGTGGTGGAGCCATACTGTCCCACAACATCGACATCATCAAGAGCATGATGGAATACATCCCTCTCTACGAAGGTTTCCTCACCTACGGAGGTATCGACGTGCGCAGCATAGAGGCTATGGCCGAGGGCTTGCATGAGTCCCTTGACATGGAGTACCTGGCCCACGGACCGGAGTTCATAGCCTATCTCATCAAAGAACTGGATGACTACGGAGTGCCCGTCATCAAGCCTGCGGGAGGACTGGGTGCTCATCTCAACTGCTCAGCATTCGTGCCCGACATGCCTCACAACCAATATCCTGCGGGAGCAGTATGCGCCGCTCTCTACATAGCAGGAGGCATACGCCCCATGGAACGCGGAACCTTGAGTGAGCAACGAGAACCCGATGGGACAGAGCGCTACGCCGAATTGGAGTTGGCACGACTGGCTGTTCCCCGTCGCGTCTTCACTTTGTCGCAAATCAAGTATGTGGCCGACCGCGTGAAGTGGCTTTGGGACAACAGGACTCTCATAGGCGGACTGGAGTGGGTGGAAGAGCCTGCCGTTCTGCGCTTCTTCTTCGGACGACTCAAGGAGATTGGTCACTGGCAGGAAGACCTCGTGGCCAAGTTCCGTGCAGACTTCGGAGACAGTCTGTAACACGAACCGTTATCCTGAACAGCAAAGGGGTCGGACATCACATCCGGCCCCTTTGCTGTATGCACGGCAAGGGAAACCTGTGGCAGATATTCAGGGAAGAGGATGCTGAGCAGAGAGAGCCCTGGATCGGTATGCCGAGGGGGAAAGACCCGTCTGCTTACTGAAGAACATGCAGAATGTGGCCTGAGACGTGAAACCCAAACGCTGGGAAATCTCCTGTATGGTAAGATGGGAGGCGAGGAGCAGAGCCGAAGCCTTCTCAGTGAGGCAACTGTCAAGTATCTGCTTGGGAGAACGATCGGCCACGCGTGCCGTCACCATAGACAGATAACGCGGACTGACAGCCAGCAGACGAGCGTACTCCCCCACGCGATGGATACTGGCATGATGAGCGGCAATGAGTGACATATACTGATTGTAGATGTCGGCCGGGCGCAGGGCTTGAGAGTCATTGTCCACGGCATACACCACCCGGTTGTGCATATAGGCATGTGCAGCCGATACAGCCTGTGTCACGCTGTCCCCCAAAGCCATCCGTGTGGCTATGGCCGAAGAGAGTGCGCTACTCACACCATGCCTCTGCCAACCCTCCATATTGGCAGAGGAGAAGAACTGTCCCTGGCCATCCGTCAGCAGGAAAGCCGTCAGCCGGTCCTGAATGAGACGGCCTCCGCGCAACAACACAGAGCGAGCCCCTGTGGAGGTCAACAGTCGGGCTGCACGTTCCATGTCATGGTCGGTACGTATACGCATCCCCAGGATATTCTCGGCCTCGACCACGCGCAACTGCAACAAGGCAGCATAGGGGAAGAGGGCCGTCTCCCACATCCTCATCACATCAGGCTCCACCAAGGGTTTTCCCGAAGAAGCTATCAGACCCGGAGCCATGACCACCCGAGGGTAGTCCTGCAGTTCGTGAGCCACGGCCAGCAGGGTGTCAGAATGTCGAAGCAAACCCACCTTCACGGCACGCGGGTGCTCCTGGCTCAGGATGGCCCTCACCTGCCCTGACACCATATGGGCAGGCAGGTCATGCACGCTGCTGATACCACATCTGTCCTGCACGGTGACCGAGGTTATGGCTGTGAGGGCATAGCCCCCCAAAGCCGTGATGGTGCGTGCGTCGGCTTGTATCCCTGCACATGCTGTGCTGTCGGAACCATTGATACTCAGTATGGAAATCTCTTCATACATGCTGCAAAGATAGCACATTTCCCACTCATCCTCTTTCGCTTATGGAATTTTCGTTCTATCTTTGCCCTGAGTGTGTCCATCTACCCCCATCGGGCCAAGGAGCCAGGCTGGGAATTGCTCACCCTTGTTAGATATACGATACAAAACTATAACATAAAAACAATGAGACAAACACTATTACTGATTCTCCTCTGCATGGCACAGGTCATGCAGGCCAAGCAAACCATCATCCTTGAGACTGATATGGGTAACGACCTGGACGATGCATGGGCCCTGGACATGCTGCACAAGTATGCCGATGACGGTCAAGTGCGCCTGCTGGCCGTGATGCTCAACAAGGAGGGCGTGGGCCCCTGCCAGTATGTGGAACTGATGAATACGTGGTATGGCCGACCCAAAATAGCCATAGGTCATGCCGTGGGACCAACCCACATCGCAGGCGGCATCCCCAGCTTTCCCGAGATAGTGGCAGGGAAGAAGGCCGAGGATGGCTCTCAGCTCTACCCTCACAAGATAAGCCAACTGTCAGACTGCCCCGATGCTGTTACCCTCTATCGCCGTCTGCTCACCAAGCAGAAAGACCATTCGGTCACCATTGTGAGCGTGGGATTCAGTGGCAATCTGGCTGCACTCCTGCACAGCGGCGCTGACCGATACTCATCCCTCTCAGGCAGAGAACTGGTGACTCGCAAAGTGAAGTCTTTGGTGGTCATGGCCGGACACATCAGCGACCCCAAATACCGGGAGTTTAATGTAGTGGGTGATATCCCATCCTGCCAGGAGGTCTTCAGAATGTGGCCCACGGAAATTGTAGTCACTCCCTTTGAGTTGGGACTGAATGCTCCTCTGCCTGCCGATTGCCTGTACAAGGACTTCGGCTGGACCGAGCATCACCCCGTACTGGACGGAATCAAGGCTGCCTGGGGACAATACAAGGATTACCCCACATGGGACATGACAGGTGTGCTGTATGCCGTGGAGGGATGTGCCGGATACTTCACCCTCTCGGCTCCCGGAACCATCACCGTCACCGATGAGGGTTGCACCCTATACAAGGCCGACAGCCAGGGAAAGCATCGCTATCTCATCTCCGACAACAACCAGCGGCCTCTGCTTGTACAGCGTATGCGCAATCTGGTGGCACGAATACCCAAGAACCAGAAATAAAGCTTTATGGAAATGAAGAAATTAGCCCTTCTTGCCGTTACAGTTCTGGCCTTGCATGTGACCGAGGCCTATGCCCAGTTGCCCACACTATCCCCCAAACCTCAGAAAGTCTCATGGGGGGAGATAGCCTTCACCCATGATACCCCTCTGTATGTAGAAGGAGCTGAGCATGCCGATGCTGACGCCATGGCTCTTCTCAACGAGCATCTGGCTGACCAGTTCACACCATCGGCTCAGAAAGCCGTTCGCCTGCTCATAGGCGAGGCTGGCGACAAGGCAGTGAAGCCCTTCAGAAAGATGATTCCTGCTCAGGCCGAGGGATATTACCTAAGTATAGAGCCAGGGCAAGTGGTTATTGCCGGCAGGGATGGCGCAGGCACGTATTATGGTGTGCAGACCTTTCTCAGCATCTGTCGGCAACAGCAGGTCATGAGTTGCCGCATAGAGGATTGGCCAAGTGTGGCTTGCCGAGGAGTTATCGAGGGATTCTATGGCAACCCCTGGAGCCATAGGGATCGCATACGACAGTTTGAGTTCTACGGACAGAACAAACTCAATATCTACGTTTACGGTCCCAAGGATGATCCCTATCATCGTGCCCATTGGCGTGACCCTTACCCTAAGGAGGAGGCCGACAGACTAAGCGAACTCGTGACAGAGGCTCATCGCCACAAGGTGCAGTTCGTATGGGCCGTGCACCCCGGTGGCGACATCCAGTGGAACCTGCAGGACTCCATGGCTGTGTGCCAAAAACTGGAATGGATGTATGACCTGGGCGTTCGTTCCTTTGCCGTCTTCTTCGATGATATATGGGGTGAGGGAAGCAAAGCCGACAAGCAGGCAGGACTGCTCAACTACGTTACCGACAAGTTTGTACGCAAGCACCCCGACGTGATGCCTCTCATCATGTGCCCCACCCAGTATAACAAGGCATGGAGTGGCGGAGATTATCTGAGCACGCTGGGCACACGCATGTATCCCGAGGTGAGGGTCATGTGGACCGGCAACAGCGTAGTGGACATGATAGAGCGCGACGATATGGAGTGGATCAACCAACAACTGGGCCGCAAAGCCTTTATCTGGCTCAACTACCCCGTAAACGATTACTGCCAAAGCCGCATGCTCATGGGTAAAACGTATGGAAACGGGCTGGACATCAACGAGATGGTGAGCGGTTTCTGCTCCAATCCCATGGAGTATGCCGAGGCATCGAAGGTGAGCCTCTACAGCATAGCCGACTACACATGGAACATGCCCAGCTATGACGCCACCCGCAGTTGGCAACAAGCCATAAAGGCACTCATGCCCTCTGCTCCCGAGCCTTTCAGATGGTTCTGCGAGAACAATGTGGACCTGGGCAAGACTGGGCATGGCCTGCGCCGCGAGGGAGAGAGTCCCCTCTTCCCCCAAGGCAAGGAAGCAGGATGGAAACCCTATGAGGAGTTCTTCCGGAAGCAGGTATCCGAGGCATCACTCCTATTGGCCGACAGCATCAATAGTCCCGAGATGCTCAACGAAATCAAGCCTTGGGTGGAGAGTATGCGCCTGCAGGGTCTGCGCGGACTCACCATCACACGCATGGCCCAGGCTCTGGAGGCCGATGACAGCATCCTTTTCATAAACCTCTACCGTACTCAGCAAACCATCGAACAGGCACAGAAAGGGATTGTAAGCCGCAACTGGGAAGGAAGTGTGGTAAAGGCAAAGCCCGTGGTGGGAGGTACCATCATAACGCCCTGGATGGAGAGTCAGTTGGCTCAGAGCATCAAGGCATATAAGAAGCATCACACCTACGGACGCGAGATCTTCCCCGTACAGGTGGTTGAGGATGGACAGTACACCATCATGGTAGGGGACGCCTATCTGACTGACGCACAGGCGTCCACCGACCGCACAGGGGATTATCCTGTGATGCAGGCTTCACGGGACAGCATCAACCCTCAGCGCCAGCAATGGAACGTGGAACTGGACATCACCACAGGTCGTTACAAGATAAGCAACGTGCAGGATGGCAGATATGTCAACGAGAACGGAGCCTTCTGGGCCAACAAAGAACTAAACCCCTATGACCCCGAGTGGCACACCTTCATCCTCACCCGTCAGGCCGATGGCATCTTTACCATCCAATGTGGCGGAAAGGCAGGCAAGGGATACTGGCAGGTGGAGGGTAACCGGGTGCGTAATGCCCAGCAGGGAACGTCGTTCCGCCTCACTCCGGTACGTTGATTATCGGCCTCAGAAAGCACAGAGCAGAGGAAAACTTTGCTCAAGAGCGGGGAAAAGAGTAATTTTGCACCAATAAAATGCATGTTTTAGATATGAGAAAGTGGATATTGTGCGCATTTGCACTTGCATGCGGAGTGTACTCCCATGCACAGACAGGCATCACCGAGGATGTCCTGAAGAGTCTTGAAGGCAGTTATACCGACACGCCCACCGACAAGGCCTTAAGGAACGCCATGGGGGCCACGAGCATTCAGAAACTGACGCTCAACCAGGACAACCGCTATGCCAAGGATACACATTTCAGCACAGAGATAAAGAACAGCGGCATCAGCGACCAGCAGAGCAGCGGCCGTTGCTGGCTCTTCACAGGCACCAACGTGCTCCGCAACCGTGCCATGCGCACGCTGGGGGTAAATGATTTCTTCTTCAGTCAGGTTTACCTCTTCTTCTTCGACCAGTTGGAGAAGAGCAACCTCTTCCTGCAAGGCGTGATTGATACGCGCAAGGAAGACTTGGACAGCCAGATGGTGAGATGGCTTTTTCAGAATCCCCTCTCGGATGGAGGTACCTACACGGGTGTGGCTGATCTGGTCACCAAGTATGGACTGGTACCTCAGGATGTGATGCCCGAGACATATGTGAGCAACCTCACCTCGGAGTTCAACAGTTACCTCAAGCGTAAGTTGCGCGAGGCTGGCATTCTCCTGCGCGAGAAGAGTCAGCAAGGAGCCTCTGAAAAGGAACTGCAGGCCTTCAAGGTGGAGCAACTCAAGACCGTATATCGCATGCTGGTCATGGCCTATGGACAGCCTCCCAAATCATTCACCTGGGCACCACGCAAGGACGGCAAGTGCATCTCCGAGCCCCAGACCTACACCCCTCAGGAGTTCTACCAGAAGGTGTGCGCCGCATCAGAGGACCTCTATGCCGATTACGTCATGCTGATGAATGATCCCAGCCGACCCTATCATCAGGTGTATGAGATAGACTATGACCGACACCTCTACGATGGGCACAACTGGCTCTATCTGAACCTGCCCATGGAGGAACTCAAGCCCATGGCTATCGCCTCACTCAAGGACTCTTGCCAAATGTACTTCTCATGCGATGTGGGCAAGTATCTCGACCGTCAGACAGGATTCCTGGACCTGAACAACTATGAGTACGGCAACCTGTTTGGCACCACCTTCGGCATGAACAAGAAGCAGCGCATACAAAGCTTCGACAGCGGAAGCACACATGCCATGACACTCATGGCCGTGGATCAGGACGAGCAGGGAAAGCCCGTGAAATGGAAGGTGGAGAACAGCTGGGGCAAGGCATCGGGTGCCGCAGGGTATCTCATCATGACCGACGAGTGGTTTGACGAGTACATGTTCCGAGTGGTGGTCAACCGCAAATATTGCACTCCACAGGCTCTGGAACTTCTGAAGAAGAAGCCCGTGAAACTGCCCGCCTGGGACCCCATGTTTATGGGAGAGGAGTAAAAACAGGTATCCCCCACCACCATGGGGGAACCTTTTTCTGACACATTATATATAATAAATGGAAACAACAAGACAGAATAAAATAGCCCGACTGATACAGAAGGAACTGAGTGACATGTTCCAGAAGCAGACCATGCACATGCGCGGCGTGCTGGTGAGCGTGAGCGTGTGCCGCATCAGTCCCGACATGAGCGTGTGCCGCGCTTACCTGAGTATCTTCCCCAGCGAGCGTGCCCAGGAGATTACGGAGAACATCAACGCCAATCAGAAGCAGGTACGCTACGAACTGGGTACTCGACTGGGCAAACAGTTGCGCATCATACCCGAACTGAAGTTCTTTGTAGACGATTCGCTGGACTATGCCCAGCATATCGACGAACTGCTGAAGAAGTAAGCCTCACACATCGGAGAGAGTACCCCTCAGTCTGTACCCATGAACTATCGCCTGTTTATAGCCCGACGCTACCTGTTTAGCCGTAAGAGCCACCATGCCATCAACATCATCAGCGGCATATCGGTGGCAGGAGTGGCTATTGCCACCATGGCCATGGTGTGCACCCTGAGCGTATTCAATGGGTTTCGCGACCTGGTATCAGGCCTCTTTACGGCATTCGACCCCGAACTGCGAGTCTCCCTGGTGGACGGGCAAACCATCCGTCAGGACCACAAGGCTCTGCAGCAGTTGCAAAACCATCCGTGGGTGAAGGTATACACGCCCGTCATGGAGGGGCAGGCTCTGGTGGTGCAGGACCGTCGCCAGCATGTGGTCACCATCATGGGCGTGGATGACAACTTCACCGAGCAGGCCCGCATCACGGACATTCTGTATGGCGACGGCACCTTTTGCCTGCATGCCGATGTGCTCGAGTACGGAGTGTTGGGCATTCGTCTGGCCAGCCGTATGGGCCTTCCTGCCAACTTTCCCGACCCTCTGCAGGTCTATGCGCCCAAGCGTGGCGAACGGGTGAATATGGCCAACCCTCTCAGCTCCTTTAATCATGACGAGCTGAACAGCCCTGGAGTGGTATTCAACGTGCAACAGTCCCGTTATGACGAGAACTATATCATCACCAGCCTGCCGTTTGCCCAGAAACTCTTCGACCAGAAGGGGCGCGTCACATCGGTGGAACTTCGCCTGCAAGACGGAGTGTCACTCCTGTCGGCCAAGAGGGAGTTTCAGTCCTTGCTGGGCGACCGCTTCCGGGTGGAAGACCGATATGAGCAGCAGGCCGACGTGTTTCGCATCATGCGCATAGAGAAACTCATCTCCTATGTGTTTCTCACCTTTATCCTCCTGATAGCCTGCTTCAACATCATCGGGTCCCTGTCGATGCTGATGATTGACAAGCGCGGCGATGTGCTCACCCTGCGCAGCCTGGGAGCCACCGATGCCCAGATATGTGACATCTTCCTGCTCGAGGGCCGCATGATCAGTCTGGCAGGTGCCTTTGTGGGCTTGCTGCTGGGCCTGCTGTTATGCTGGCTGCAACAGGAGTTCGGACTCATCACAATGGGCGACAGCTCGGGCAGTTTCATCGTGGAAGCCTACCCCGTGAGCGTGCATGTGGGCGACCTCCTGCTGGTCTTCTTCACCGTTCTGGTGGTGGGCTGGGTGGCCGTGTGGTGGCCCGTACGCTCGCTCTCCCGCCGACTTTTCTGATACCATGGCCGACATCTTCCCTTATGCCCGACCGCTCTACGTGATGACCAAGCCTGCAGGACCCCTGTGCAACCTGCGCTGCCAATACTGTTACTATACCGAGAAGCAGAAGCTCTTCGGACACGCCTCGTGCAGCATGACCCACAGCATGCTCGAGCAGTTCGTACAGCGATACATCGAGGTGCAGCAGTCCCCCGACATCCTCTTCACCTGGCATGGGGGCGAACCGCTCCTGCGCCCGCTCTCCTTCTATCGGGATGCGGTGAGGCTGCAGCGATACTATGGCCGCGGACGCCGTATCAGCAATTGCCTGCAGACCAACGGGCTCCTGCTCACACCCGAGTGGTGCCATTTTCTGGCACAGGAGCGATGGCTGGTGGGCATCAGTATCGACGGCACTCAGGACATGCACGACGCCTATCGGAAAGATGCTTCAGGCAAGGGTACCTGGGAGCGTGTAATGCGGTCCATCCGGCTGCTCAACCAGTATGGGGTGGAATGGAATGCCATGGCCACCGTACATCAGGCCAACGTGCATCAGGCACATGACTTCTATCACTTCTTCCGCCACCAACTGGGTGCCCGGTTTCTGCAGTTTACGCCCGTGGTAGAGCGCGAGGCAGGCCATGCCGATGGCAGACATCTGGCTCACATGGCTCAGGACAACTGTCCTCTGGCTCCCTACAGCG
This sequence comes from Bacteroidaceae bacterium, assembly GCA_051890235.1. Lineage (GTDB taxonomy): Bacteria > Bacteroidota > Bacteroidia > Bacteroidales > Bacteroidaceae > Physcousia. Next base: position 31,992 of record JBJFDX010000107.1, read on the forward strand.
TGCGTCCCGACCAGTGGGGCTCATTCCTATGTGAACTCTTCGACGAATGGGTGCGGCACGACGTGGGGCAGATGTTTGTACAAATCTTCGATGCCACCCTGGCAGGATGGATGGGCGTGCCTCCAGGCGTGTGTGCCTATGCCGAGGAGTGCGGACATGCGCTGGTGATGGAGCACAACGGAGACCTCTACCCTTGCGATCATTTTGTGTTTCCCGAGTATCGCCTGGGCAACCTTCTGAGCGACGGACTTCCTCAGATGGCTTATGGCGCCCGGCAGGAGGCTTTCAGCCGTCTGAAGCCTGAGGGACTGCCCACCCAATGCCGTTGTTGCCCCTGGCTGAAGGCCTGTCATGGCGAATGTCCCCGATTGCGGTTTGCACGTACGGCCGACGGCGAGCCTGGCCTCAATTACCTGTGTGCAGGATATCAGCAATATTTCCAGCACGTGGCTCCCTATATGGACTTTATGCGTGACGAACTGCAGGCAGGGCGAAGTGCCGCAGGCGTGATGCAGCATTTCTTTGGCTGAGCTCCTCCCGATGCTTCCATTCCCATCCGATGCTTTTCCTGCCTGCAGGATTATGCCCAAAAATACGTTGAGTTGAGGCAAAACAGTCATCATAATGGCCATCATGACCCACGTCTGCATCCAAAATTGCTTTGAGAAGAAGATTTCTGTATTTCGCAAATAGGGCCTTACAACGGGAAAAAGCATCGTTAAGAAGGTCTTTTTTCCGCTTTTTAGGCCTTAAAGAGCCATCATTTGATGCTTTCTGCGCCTTCCCGAAAAGGTGAAAGCAAGGGAATCAAGACTGTCATGATATTGTAATTCGCTGATATTCTGCTTAATAGGTGAAAAAATACTTGTAATATTCCTACTTCAATATCAAATATCAATTATATCAATTAGTTTTTGGATGGTCTCTACTTCCTCTTATATATACTATATATATATTATAATTAATTATATATTAATAAGTTATATACTCTATAGAGA
>JBJFDX010000108.1:0-2621 GCA_051890235.1 Bacteroidaceae bacterium
CCCTGCCGACAATCGGGTGTGGTATCATGAACCTTATTCGGCTGAGCGAACGGATGTGACCGATGTGACACAGACATGGTGGCATCTGCTCTGTCAGAAGCGAGGCTTCAAGCTTGATACGAACAACTCCTACAGCGGAGCCACTATCTGCAACACAGGCTATGAGGGGAAGGATTATACCGATCGCTCCTTCATCACCCGTGCCAATAATCTGGGTTGCCCCGACATCATCCTGGTCTTTGGCGGTACAAACGATTCATGGGCCAACTCTCCCTTGGGCGAGATGAAGCATGAGGGCTATACCAGGCAGGACCTCTTCTCCTTCCGTCCTGCCGTGAGTTATCTGGCACGCTATCTCACCAAGCGTTATCCCAATACCGATGTGTACTTTATCCTCAATACCGAACTGAAGCCAGAGGTGGGACAGGCTATGCAGGAGGCTTGTGAACATTGGGGAGCCAAGCTCATCACCTTGCATGACATCACCAAGAAGGCTGGCCATCCTGATGTGGCAGGTATGCGTGAGATAGCCCGGCAGGTGAGTGCGCGAGTCAAGTAACCGCAATCTTTCAAAATCAGGAAATATCATTATTAAGCTATAAACGATATGAAGAAAATGACAATTTGGGCGTTGGCCTTTTTAACGGCTTTTTCGTTACAGGCACAGGTTTGTGAGCCTGAGCTTGCTGACCCAAAGCCCGGAGCACAGGAAACTTGGAACACAGTGAAGAAGGTAGCCCTGCAATGGGGAAGCACAGACATTCGCTATTCACGAAGTCAGCCTGGCACAGGGCAGAAGTCTCTGTTGCTGGATGCCTGGAGAGGAGAGCGTGTATCTGCTCAAGCCATACTCTCCACACCTGTTGACCTTGCACGTGTAACCTTCGAGGTTAGTGACCTTCGCAACGGCAAGGCTCTCATCCCTGCATCTCGCATCAATAAGTATTTCGTGCGCTATGTCATGACCGACTGGCATGAGAACAAGGCAGATTCCTTCTTGCTTCCAGACCACCTCTCACCCGATAAGGAAATGAAGGTGGCGGCCCACACCACACGTCCCTTATGGGTGGATATCCGTGTACCTCAGGATGCCAAGCCTGGCACCTATAAGGGAACACTCACGGTCACCTGCGATGGACAGTCACTCACCCTGCCTCTCTCTCTGCAGGTTTGTTCGCGTGTGTTACCTGCGCCCTCTGAGTGGGCTTTCCACCTCGACCTTTGGCAGAACCCCTATGCCGTGGCACGCTACTTCAACGTGCCCCTGTGGAGCAAGGCTCATTTCGACCATATGCGTCCTATCATGAAACTCTTGGCTGATGCTGGCGAGAAGGTCATCACCTGTTCCATCATTCAACCTCCCTGGAACTGTCCGACCTACGATCCTTTTGAGAGCATGATAGCTAAGATGAAGCAGATTGATGGTTCATGGAAGTACGATTACACCGTGTTTGACCAGTGGGTGCAGTTCATGATGGATTGCGGCATCGACAAACAGATAGATTGCTACACCCTCGTTCCCTGGCATTATGTCTTTGATTACTATGATTGTGCCACCAACAGCACCAAGACGGTGAAGTGCGAACCTAAACAGGCTGAGTATCGTCAGCTGATACTTCCCTTCCTGAAGGACTTCGCTGCGCATCTGAAAGCCAAGGGATGGTTTGACCGCACCTGTATAGCCATGGATGAGCGTCCCATGGATCAGTTACAGGCAGCCTGGGATATCGTAAAGGAGGCCGACCCGGATTATCGTATCGAGGGAGCCATGAACTACAAGGTAGGTTCCGCTGGTCTCATAGACAAGATGCATGACATCAGTATCCTTTACCATGATGCTCATGTACCTTTGGATTATCTGAACGCCCGTCGTGCCAATGGTCAGAAGACCACATTTTACACATGCTGCGCCCCCGACCGTCCCAACACATTCACCTTCTCCGATCCTGCCGAGTCAGCCTATATAGGGTGGCATGCCTTTACTCTTGGCTTTGACGGATACTTGCGTTGGGCCTATAACAGTTGGACTCCACGTCCCTGTCAGGACAGCCGCTTCGTCACATGGTCATCAGGTGATTGCTTCCTGGCATATCCTACAGGCAGCAGTATCCGTATGGAACGTCTGGTGGAAGGCATTCAGGCATATGAGAAACTTCGTATCCTTCAGCCCACTCTGACTCCTGCCCAACAGAAGCAGTTGGACAAGGCTCTGGATCCCTTCCGTCCGGTGGCATATGATACCGCTGTTGATGCTGCCCAGGCTGTCAACTCAGCCAAGGCTACACTCAAGAAACTGAGTGGAAAGTAATACAACCACCTTGCGGTCCAGAGATTCTAGTACCGACATACAGTACAGGGCTTGCATTTCTCATGAGGTGCCAGCCCTGTGCTGTGTCCATGCCACACTTCGCTGTCTGGAGGGCAGTACTCCGCAGGACAGATTCCTTTTTTACCACGGATTGGATGTGCCTTGTGTGGAGAATAGATCAAGATAGGCTCTTATCATAATTAGTGCTGTCCCATAAATTGGAATGTTGGGCATTCGATACATGTTAAAATTCTATTGAAACACGAAAATTTTTGCCAAAGCGTTTGTTGACATTCAAAAAAAAAGTGTACTT
>JBJFDX010000109.1:0-2603 GCA_051890235.1 Bacteroidaceae bacterium
GATAAGATGGCTGGTCGTCATGGTAACAAGGGTATTGTCAGCAAGATTGTACGTCAGGAGGATATGCCTTTCCTGGCCGATGGCACTCCTGTTGACATTGTTCTTAACCCATTGGGTGTGCCTTCTCGAATGAATATCGGACAGATCTTTGAGACTGTTCTTGGTTATGCCGGTAAGAAGCTTGGCGTGAAGTTTGCCACACCAATCTTCGATGGTGCCACACTTGATGATTTGTGCGAATGGACAGACAAGGCTGGCTTGCCTCGTTACTGTTCTACACAGTTGTATGATGGTGCCACAGGTGAGCCCTTTGACCAGTTGGCCACTGTGGGTGTTGCCTACATGCTCAAGCTTGGTCACATGGTTGAGGATAAGATGCATGCACGTAGCATTGGTCCGTACTCACTTATCACTCAGCAGCCTTTGGGTGGTAAGGCACAGTTCGGTGGTCAGCGCTTCGGAGAGATGGAGGTGTGGGCTGTGGAGGCATTCGGTGCTTCACATGTGCTCCAGGAAATCCTGACCATCAAGAGTGATGATGTGGTAGGTAGAAGCAAGGCATACGAGGCAATCGTCAAGGGCGATGCCATGCCTACTCCAGGAATACCTGAGTCACTCAATGTGTTGCTGCATGAGTTACGCGGTCTGGGACTGAGTATCACTCTGGAATAATGATTAACGTACTCTTTTAGACAAAGGATATTATATGGCTTTTAAGAAAGAAACAAAGGTAAAAACAAACTTTACCAAGATAACCATTGGCCTGGCTTCTCCTGAAGAGATTCTGGAGAACTCGTATGGTGAGGTCCTGAAACCAGAGACCATCAACTACCGTACCTACAAGCCCGAGCGCGACGGTCTCTTCTGCGAGCGCATCTTCGGTCCTACCAAGGATTATGAGTGTCATTGTGGAAAGTACAAGCGCATCCGCTATAAGGGTATCGTCTGTGACCGCTGTGGAGTGGAAGTGACAGAGAAGAAAGTACGTCGTGAGCGTAGCGGCCACATCCAGTTGGTTGTGCCTGTTGCTCACATCTGGTATTTCCGTTCCCTGCCCAATAAGATAGGCTATCTCCTTGGTATTCCCACCAAGAAGCTCGACTCTATCATCTATTATGAGCGTTATGTGGTGATTCAGCCGGGTGTGATGGAGAATGACCCCGACATGCCGCTGGAGAAGCTTCAGCTCCTTTCCGAGGATGAATATCTGAATGTTCTGGACAAACTGCCCCAGAATAATGCATATCTGGATGACTCTGATCCCAACAAGTTCATTGCCAAGATGGGTGCAGAGGCTATCTATGATTTGCTCACACAACTTGATTTGGATTCTCTTTCTTATCAGTTGCGTGACCTGGCCAGTCAGGATACAGCACAGCAGCGTAAGAATGAGGCTTTGAAGCGCCTGCAGGTGGTAGAGAGTTTCCGTGCAAGCCGTGGCCGTAACAAGCCCGAGTGGATGATTATGAAGATACTTCCTGTCATTCCACCAGAGTTGCGCCCTCTTGTTCCCCTGGATGGTGGACGTTTTGCTACCAGCGATTTGAATGACCTCTATCGTCGTGTCATCATTCGCAACAATCGTCTGAAGCGTTTGATTGAGATTAAGGCTCCCGAGGTGATTCTGCGTAATGAGAAGCGTATGTTGCAGGAGGCTGTTGATAGCCTGTTTGACAACAGTCGCAAGAGCAGCGCAGTCAAGACTGAGAACAACCGTCCCTTGAAGTCACTCAGCGACTCTTTGAAGGGAAAGCAGGGACGTTTCCGTCAGAATCTGCTCGGTAAACGTGTCGATTATTCTGCACGTTCTGTGATTGTCGTTGGTCCTGAACTCAAGATGGGCGAGTGTGGCTTGCCTAAATTGATGGCTGCCGAACTCTACAAACCATTCATCATACGTAAACTCATTGAGCGCGGCATCGTGAAGACGATGAAGAGTGCCAAGAAGATTGTTGATCGCAAGGATCCCATCATTTGGGATATCCTTGAGCATGTGATGAAGGGCCATCCTGTTCTTCTCAACCGTGCTCCTACGTTGCACCGTTTGGGTATTCAGGCATTCCAGCCCAAGATGATTGAGGGTAAGGCTATTCAGTTGCATCCTCTGGCATGTACAGCGTTCAATGCTGACTTTGATGGTGACCAGATGGCTGTGCATCTGCCTTTGAGCAATGAGGCCATTCTCGAGGCACAGATTCTGATGCTTCAGTCTCACAATATCCTCAATCCTGCCAATGGTGCTCCCATTACCGTTCCTTCTCAGGATATGGTTCTCGGACTATACTATATCACTAAACTTCGTCCAGGTGCCAAGGGTGCCGGCCTGAAGTTCTATGGTCCCGAGGAAGCGATTATTGCTTATAATGAGAAGCGTGTGGATGTTCATGCTCCTGTCCATGTGATTGTGGATGATAAGTTGGAGGATGGCACCATCGGCAAGCGTATGGTTGAGACCTCTGTGGGTCGTGTGATTGCCAATGAGATTATCCCCGTAGAGGTGGGTTACTTCAATGATGTCATCTCCAAGAAGACCTTGCGTGGCATCATTACCGACGTGATCAAGACCGTGGGTGTGGCTCGTGCCTGTGAGTTCCTCGATGGTA
>JBJFDX010000110.1:0-2595 GCA_051890235.1 Bacteroidaceae bacterium
CCCACCAATTGATTGGTTGTCACATCAAAGATACCCATTGCCAAGTGTTTAATTCTTTCACTGTTACCTACAGATATGGCGGCACGTGTGCCTTCGTCCATGTCATACTGCATGTAGTTGGTGACGAGGAATTCTACAGTCTTATTCCCCCCCCCCGTTTCGGGGGCGGTTTCATTGCTGCTGCATGCACATAGCATACCAGAGAACATGCACAGCACGCCAATCAGGCTTCTAAATGAATGAAAAGTTCTCATTGCGTTTAAAATTTTAAAATTGTAATTTAAAAGTAAGTCTATGTAAAGTTATACCAAATTTTTCTTTTATTGCAACAAATCATGTAACTTTGTGATGTTAATTGTTAAAAAATGATGAATTGCAAGATTGTGTTGTGCATTTGGCTGTCCTTTGTGGCGCTTGTATACCTGTATGCATGGTTGGATGCCTTGTATTATAAGTATAATTTTCCGCGTATCTGTAGGCGTGTGCTTGATGCTTTCACTGAGGAAGATTAAGTGCGCAGCACTAATGCTGAGCATAGCTCTGTTGTCTTCTTCATGTCAAAAACAAGTACTTGAGGATGAAGATGATGGCAGAGAGTCTCCTGCGCATGTGTTTCCGCGTGGTACAGGAGAGGGGACATTTGAGTTTCCTTTTACCGTAAAGGATGTGCAGGAAGGAACTGCGGCAGGAGCCTCGGGACAGGTGTGGGTGATAGGATATGTTGTAGGTTCGGCTTATCGTTCATTGGATAATGCCAGTTTTAGTTTAGAGAATGCTTCATCCTCCAGTTTGCTGTTGAGTTCGGATTCGCTCTGTACGGATGTCACGCATTGCATCCCCGTGGAATTGTCCTCCACGAAGTGGCAAAGTCAATTTGCTCTTCCCTCAAATCCCAGTGGCTATCATCAGTGTGTCATGTTTATGGGAACGCCAGCCCTTTATTATAGAAAGAATGGCCTTCGCTCGTTGAGTGAAGGCCACTGGCTTTATGGATTTGATATCTCAAGTATATCTCGGGAACCTCAGGAGTGGGAGTATACTATCATTTCTTGGTAAGTGCCACTACCGAGATGGCTACTGAGGCCAGACTGAATATGCTTCCTCCTGCCACACCGAGGAAGGTGTAGAAGGCACTGTTTCTGATATTCTTGCTCTTGTTGGGCTCCACGTAAATCATGTCATTCTGTTGTACATAATAAGCTGGACTGCTGAAGATGTCCGCTTTGGTCAAGTCCAGACGATACATCATGCGCTTCCCCTTCTCCTCTCTGTACAGACATACCTTACGGCGAAGGCCTGTGTCATCCACATCACCACACTTGGCAAGTACATCCAGAATAGTGTTGCGCTCACTGGTCAGGTTTACCACTTGCGGTGTCTTTACTGCCCCAATCACAGCCACACGCCCATTGAGCAGGCGTACAGTCACACCGGGATCCTTGATGAGACTCTTCTCCTTGATACTTTCTTCTATGCTCTTAGCTGTTTCGTCGGTGGTCAGTCCCTCCACTTTGACTCTGCCTATAGCAGGGAGGATGATGTATCCATCATTGGTCACCGTGTAGGCATAGGCGTTGGTCATATTTCCTTGGCTGGTGATATTGGTGCTGTTGGGAATCCCTGCTGTACCCATCACCACGTCTTGGGCAAAGACGTTGAGCAGTTCGGGTTCGCTGCAGGTCAGTTTTATCAGAATCTGGTCGGCAGGCTTGAGCTTCATCTCATACTGTTGCATGATATCTTGCGCCTGTGTGAAAATGGAATCCGAACCTTGGAAATACACAATCTTCTTTGTTGACACGCAACTGGTCATCAGCAGGATGAGGCCGATGAGCGGTGTCAAGGCAAATATCCTTTTCATTGAAATGATTTTTGTTGTTTACGTCTGACAAAGATATGGCTTTTCTTTTGCATATTAGCCCGTCTGAGTCTCCTAATTCAAGGAGAGTGGTTTAAAAGTTACGATTGTGACTCGTTTTAATACCTGTCAGTCGTCATTTTACCTCGGTCAGTTCGCCTGTCTGTGAATCAATAATGTATCCATGTAGGTTGACATCGTGCGGAACGAGTGGGTGATGACGAATGGTATTTACAGTGTTGCGTACAGAATCCTCGGTATCGTGAAATCCCTCTAACCAGTGGTCAAGGTCAATTCCACACAATCCGATGGTGTCGATGACGTCCTGATGTATTCCTCGTTCAATCATCAGACGTTTCATCTGTGCACCGTTCATGTGGCATGCACCGCAATTGGAGTGAGCGATGACCATAATCTCCTGCACCCCTAATTCGTAAATGGCCACCAACAGACTCCGCATAGCAGAATCGAAGGGACTGATGACCAGTCCTCCTGCATTCTTGATGAGTTTGGCATCTCCATTGCGCAATCCCAGTGCGGCGGGAAGCAGTTCGGTCAGACGTGTGTCCATGCATGACAGGATGGCCAGCTTCTTGTCGGGGTACTTGCTGGTGAGAAACTTCTCATAGCTCTTCTTTTCCACAAATTCGCGGTTGAACTTCAGTATTTCCTCTATAATCATAGTATGGCTTTTGTATGATGTGCTGTTAATAAACTATGTACTGGAACCTTATCCA
>JBJFDX010000111.1:0-2592 GCA_051890235.1 Bacteroidaceae bacterium
TAAATGCTCCACATCGTTTAAACCGGTGACGGGCCTTTCTTGTTTTTAGGTAAAAGATGTTAATCGCCTTCAGTTTCTACCTTGATTGTTTCACGGAAGGAGGATAAAAGCTCTGAAAACATCAAAACTCTCACTATTTTGAGCCTAATAGCAACATTTTTATACAATAGTGAGGCTATTTAATTAAAAAATGCTAATTTTGCAGCCGTATAGTGTTATGGTGTCATCCGTGTATACTGATGTGAAACGTCTCAAGGCGCATGGAAACAGGATATCTTAAGGGGGCATCAGACATATGTGAGAAAGAAAAAGCATATTACAGTATTATTAATTCAACTTTTCAAAAATCAACATGGGTAAGAAAATTCTTATGTTCCTTGCTTGCGCGATTATGAGTGCAGGCATCGCCTTCGCCCAGCAGCAGGTGACCGGTACGGTCATCGATAGCGAGACGGGCGAACCTCTCGTTGGAGCAACCGTGAAGGTGAAGGGTACCACACAGGGTGTCTTGACCGACATGGATGGTAAGTTCACCCTAAAGAACCTTCCCTCCAGGGGTAGTACTTTGGTTGTCACATGCATGGGCATGAAGCCTGTAGAGGTAAAGTCTGCTGCAAAGATGACCATCAACATGGAATCTGTGGCTACTGAATTGCAGGACGTGATGGTTGTTGCTTACGGTACAGCCAAGCGTAGTGCATTCACAGGTTCTGCTGCAGTGATTGGTAGTGATCACATTGAGAAACTGGTTACCACCAGTGTTTCCAATGCTTTGCAGGGAACAGCTCCTGGTGTGCAGTTCACCGATAACAATGGTGACCCTGCCAGCAGCGGTATCGGCATCACCGTACGTGGTATCGGTTCTATCAATGCCAGCAATTCACCATTGGTAGTGCTCGATGGTTCTCCTTATGAGGGCGGTCTGAGCAGCCTCAATCCTGCTGATGTAGAGAGCATCACCGTATTGAAGGACGCTTCTTCTGCAGCCATCTATGGTGCCCGCGGTGCTAATGGTGTTATCTTGGTGACCACCAAGAAGGGCCGTGACCAGAAGGCAGAGATCAGTTTCGATGCCAAGTGGGGTAGCAACAGCCGTATGGTTCCTCGCTATGATATGGTCAATGATCCCGGCCAGTACTATGAGATGTACTTCAAGCGTCTGTACAACTCAAACATCAACAGCGGTATGTCTTCTGCAGAGGCCTATGCTGATGCTAACAACCGTTTGTATGATGCAGGCAATGGCGGTCTGGGTTATCAGATTTATACTTTGCCCGAGGGTGAGAACCTGATTGGTACAAACTTCCGTCTCAACCCCAATGCTAAGTTGGGTTACACTGATGGTGAGTTCTTCTATACTCCCGATAACTGGTACGATGAGGCTTTCCACAATGGTTTCCGTCAGGAGTACAACATCAACCTGAGTGGTGCCAGCGATCGCTTGAGCTACTATGCAGGCGTTGGTTTCCTGAACAATGAGGGTATCGTTGACAACTCAGGTCTGAAGCGTTACAATGGTCGTGTGAATGTGGACTATCAGGCTCGCAACTGGTTGCGCGTTACCAGTAACATGAACTACACCTACTCTGACTCTGAGCAGCCCGACTATGGTTCGTCATGGGCAAGTAGCGGCAACATGTTCTATGCTGCCAACTCTGTTGCTCCCATCTATCCCTTGTATGTTCGCAATGCTGATGGCTCTTACAAGATGCAGAATGGTGTGCGTGTGTATGACAGTGGTACCACCACCAACTTCAAGCGTACTGGTCTGAGTGGTAACGCACTCCGCGACAATGTTTATGACCGTTCCAAGAACTACAGAGATATGTTCAATGGTAACTGGAGCGCAGTGATTACTCCTATTACTGGTTTGAACCTGACAGCAAACATCGCTGTTACCAGTGTCAACAACCGTAGCAACCAGCTCTATAGCGCATTCGGTAGCCAGACTGCTTCTGATGGTGCTGCTTCTGCTTCTCACAGCCGTACATTCACTGTCAACAACCAGTACCTGGCCAACTATAAGACTGACTTCAACGGTTCCAAGCACTCTCTGGATGCATTGCTCGGTTATGAGCAATATCGCCTGAAGGCACAGAGCCTGAGTGGTTATAGCGACCACCTCTTCAACCCCTTCGTAGGTGAGTTGAACAATGCTTTGGGTAAGGATAACCGTTCTACAGGTTCTTACACTCAAAACTATATGACCGAGGGCGTGTTCGTACGTGCCCAGTATGACTATGACGACCGTTTCTTCGTGGACGGCAGCTATCGTCGTGATGCATGTTCTCGCTTCGCTCCCGGCCATCGTTGGGGTAACTTCGGTAGTGCAGGCTTCGCTTGGGCAATGAACAAGGAAGAGTTCCTCGCTGATCAGGAGTGGATTGACCTCTTGAAGTTCAAGGCCAGCTATGGTCTGCAGGGTAATGAAGGTCTTGGCGGCTACTATGTATATGCCGACATGTATTCTCCCTCTTACAATCCCACCACTGGTGAGTACAGTACTACTCTGACACAGAAGGGTAATGATGAGCTCACTTGGGAGAAGATTCATTCTGTAAACGTTGGTTTCGACTTCAACTTCTTCAAGAA
>JBJFDX010000112.1:0-9544 GCA_051890235.1 Bacteroidaceae bacterium
CACTTGCTATTGCTTTGAGATAATCTTTTTCCATGATGCAAAGGTAATCAGCAATATTTATCCCCAAAAAATATCTACTGACCCCGAAAAACGAGAAGATAGAATACTAAAAGAATGTTTGTAAGCACATAACAGTCTAATGACCGATTCGGGATAATAAGTTGCATAATAAAACTCACAAAAATCCGACGAATTGCAAAAGACTATAAACAAAAAGAAGTATCTTTGTAAAAAATCAAATAATGACCAACATTACACATATCCTACACATGAGACAATTCCTTACTACCCGTTCCCTTTGGGTGTTCATCCTGATGGCCCTATGTATGTTCCCCAACAGAGGACGTGCCGATGAACTGAATCCCCTGCCCTATCCTGAGGCTGTAGTTACAGAAGGCAATATGCGCTTCACAGTCCTCACCGACCGCATGATACGTATTCAGTATAGTTCCACAGCACAATTCGAGGACCGTGCCACCTTTGCCATTGTCAACCGAAGACTTCCTGTGCCTCACTTTACCACGGAGTATGATGACACGTATCTATATATCCATACAGATAGTCTCGACCTGAGATACAAACTGGGGTCGGTACCTCGCGAAAAGGATAAGTCACCCAATAATCTACTCATTACCTTCCGCATGAATGGATTCACCTGTCAATGGTATCCAGGAAAAGATGACGCACTTAACCTGCTGGGGACTCATCGTACCCTGGACACAGCATGGGGAGACAACATGAGAGACAGACTGGAGAAAGGACTAATCTCAAGGGCAGGATGGGCCATCATAGACGAAAGTCCCAAGACCACCAGAGAAGATGGCAGTACCTCCTATGCACTTGCGCCCAACAAGGAAGGATTCATGTGGTGGGGCAATCCTGTTGACCAAAGCGCTACAGACTGGTATTTCCTGGGCTACGGACATAACTATAAGCAGTGTCTGGCTGACTACATCAAGGTGGGAGGTCGCATTCCCATGCCACCCAAATACATCTTCGGTTACTGGTATAGCCGATATGCAGAATACACTGCCAATGATTTCAAACAGATTATCACCGACGCAGAGAAATACGCAGTACCCATGGACGTAGTCATCATGGACATGGACTGGCACAAGTCGGGATGGACCGGATGGAGTTGGAATAAGAATCTCATTCCCGACCCTGAAGAACTCATCAGCTACATGCACAAACATAAGATACGCACTGCACTCAACCTACACCCTGCAGACGGAGTCTCCTCACATGAGGATTACTATGACGAGATGACGAAAGAACTGGGATACCCCGATGACTACACTTCCACACTCCCCTGGGCTGTGGAAGACTATGACTACTATAAGGCCATATTCAAATGTTTCCTAAGGAAATATGAGAAGATGGGCGTTGACTTCTGGTGGCTTGACTGGCAGCAACATCTGCTTGTGGACAATATGACCTTGGGAGAGACCTTCTGGTGTAACCACACATTCTTTGAGGACATGCGAATCAACCGTCCCGAACTTCGTCCCGTCATCTATCATCGCTGGGGTGGACTGGGAAGTCATCGTTATCCCATTGGATTCTCTGGTGACACATTCTCAAAATGGACCACATTGGGCTACCTGGCATACTTCACCAGCAACGCCAGCAATGTGTGCTACACCTATTGGGGACATGACATCGGAGGTCACCAGGGAGGATGCAATGACCAGGAACTTTACCTGCGCTGGCTGCAATTCGGCGTCTACACCCCCATCTTCCGCACCCATGCTCTCAAGGACAGTAAAATTGAGCGCAGAATATGGAAATACCCCAACTTCAAACAACTGCGTGAAGCTGTACGCCAGCGTTATCAACTCTTTCCCTACCTCTATACAGCAGCCCGAGAGACGTATGATACCGGCATAGGCATGAACCGCCCCCTATATTACGATTGGCCTGAAGAGAGTAAAGCTTACCAGTTTGAAGACGAATTTATGTTTGGTTCCGACATTCTGGTTGCCCCCATCTACGAACCTGCTCAGAACGGAATCAGCACACGCTCCATATGGCTTCCTAAAGGACTTTGGTGGGACGTGAGTCAGAAGACGCTCACTCAGGGAGACCGTACCTTCCGTGCCAACTTCACTCTCGATCAATTCCCTGTGTATTACAAGGCTGGTTCCATCATCCCCTTCTACCCCATACAAAGATCCGTGGTAACAAATCCTGCTACTGTCACTCTCTACGTGGTACCAGGAGCAAATGGTTCGGGTAGTCTCTATGAAGATGATGGCGCCAACAATGCCTATACTGGGGATGCCTGGGCACGCACCACCTTCACACAGAATCGTACAAGCGAAGAGATTACACTCACCATTCATGGTCGCCAAGGTACCTTTGAGGGTATACCCACCCAACGTACCTGGGCCATAGAAATGCCCGCAACACCTGCCAACTGCAACCTACAGGGTATTACTCTCAACGGAAATCCTGTGGATGAATCACTTATTACCTACAACACCTCCAGTCAGTTGCTCAAGATTTCAATCAGCACAGAAGACCTGGAAAGTGTACTTACACTGCGCATACCCTTCTCTCAATCTGATGAAGAAAAGGATCAGCAGAAAGACAATGCTCAAATCAATTATGACAACGAACACGAAGCTGTACATGTCACTGCACCTCAAAAGGCCACCAGCATACATATGACCATTACCACTACTGCCGGAGCCTGTGTTGCTGATCAAGAGGTAAAAGAGACATCCAGCATGCATCTCCCTCTCAACACATTACCAGCTGGCACCTATATATGCCGCGCTAATGTAGACGGAAAAACCATAGTAAGGAAAATCATCAAAAAATGACACGCATCAACACAAATCCTATGCAACACCATAAGCATCAACACAACCCTCTGGGCAAAACATTATTTCTGGCGATAACCTCTGTTGTCATCATGTCTTCCACAGCGTTATCACAAACCCGACTGTGGATATCCGGCAGTGCCGTACCAGGAGGAACACAAGCCCTGACACGATTTGACACAGACGTCACAGGCAGATATTCATTCAAGTTTCACGGAAAGTTATTGCCTGGTAAACTCTATGTACAGACTACCGAAGAAAAAGGTAACAGTACTTACTTCTATGCACCCCGTCAAGTGGATGCCAATGTAGTCAACAATGGAATACCCTACCTTAGCACCCGTGATACCACAGCAGCCGCATGGACCGTACTCTTCGAAGCCGACAACTATCGATTCACTGTCCTTCCCTCTGAGCGTACACTCACCGGTGAACTTTTTTCACAATGGTATGAGGCTTGGATTGTAGGTGGATGTGTAGAAGACAACCAAGGCAGTGGTTCGTCAGCAGGACAATGGCAAGTGAGTGCAGGGAAAGCCATGACACGTTCCCCCTACGACCCTAATGTATGGAGCTGGACAGGTGAACTCAAGGTTTACTCCTCGAATGAAGAATCCAATCGGCTAAAGATTAATGGTCAATACGGATGGTCTCCAAAAGTTCTACACCCATTCCGCGCCAACCAGTCTCTGACAAGTGCCACGCAATTCTGGTACTGCGGACCTAATGACACCAAATGGACCATCAACCAAGATGGTTATTACTATATTACCATCAATGTCTTTGAAGAGACCATGCATGCAGAATACCTTGGCACCACAATTCCATCAGGTCTACAGTCCGCCCCAGAGACAGATGCTCAGGTCAGCGTTACCGGACGTGACATATGCGTGACTGGCAGTCAAATGCTTTCATGCAATCTGTACACCCTCCAAGGTAAACATGTTATCAGCCAAACCGGCACACAAGTAAGTCTTCGAATGCCCGAGGCTGGAACCTACCTGCTCTATGTAAGCGATGGCAAAAGTGCCATCACGCGCAAGATTATCACACAATAGCCATTATGGAAAAAGAGAAAGTGGAGATTATCACCAGTCACCGGAATCCCAAAGTGAAAAGGCTTCTCGCATTGCAGCAGAAGTCACAGATACGCAAAACTGAGAACCGTTTTGTCGTTGAGGGATGCCGAGAACTGAGGCACTGTATTCAGGCAGGATTCCGAGTGGAGTGCATTTTTACCAACTATGGACTTTCAGGATACGAACTGCCACCTCTGCCCAAGGAAACAACCATCATCCCCGTCAGCGCAGAAGTGTATGATCATATTGCATACCGAGGCAGCACCGAGGGCGTGGTGGCTATTGTAGAAAGCCGTACCATGCAACTCTCTAATTTGCGTCTGCCAGCCAATCCACTTATCATCGTGCTTGAAAGCGTAGAGAAACCAGGCAACTTGGGTGCCGTGCTCCGTAGCGCCGATGCAGCTCAGGCTGATGCTGTCATCGTATGTGACCCGCTTACAGATCTCTACAATCCCAATCTCATACGCTCTTCTCTGGGTGCTGTCTTCACTGTCCCATGTATAACGTGCAGTTCCTCACAATGTATCGAATTTCTAAAAGCACACGACATACATATTCTCACAGCCCAACTTCAAGACTCTCACCTATATTATCACACGCCCATGACAGAAGGTACGGCGATTGTCATGGGGACAGAGTCCACTGGCCTTACTTCAGCATGGCGCCAGGCAGCACATGCCCATATACGCATCCCCATGCTGGGTAATCTGGACAGTCTGAATGTGTCCGTCAGTGCCGCCATCCTCCTCTTTGAAGCTGTACGACAGAGACAAGAACAAAAAGGATCCAATAAGGAATAATATCCAACCTATCAACAATGAAAGAATGTCCTGACAACATCCTTTATGATCCCACATTGGGACAGATACTCATCCGATACAATGCACGCGCCCGAAGAATTATCTTCCGATACGCCAATGGCCAACTCATATGCACAGCGCCAGCCCATGCCTCTCTGCAAAGAGTATCTCGTGTGAAGGAAGAACTGAAGGAGAAACTCATTGGATTGATTCAAAGAGGCAAGGACGCTCGCCAGTCATCTACATTCACCCCCACCTGCAGTATCCAAATAGATGGTTTCACCTTCTCATGCAAACAGGCAGAGGGGAGACCCAGAGTGATAGAGAATGCTCAAGGCATGACCTTTCTATATCCTTCTGAATTCGACTGGCAAAACGTTTCGTTTCAACAATCACTTACCCATATCGTGGAGGAAAGCCTCAAGAGACGTGCCCGCAAGATTCTTATTCCACGTCTTGAAGCTTTGGCACATGAACGTGGCCTGCATCCCCATAAGATTTCCATTCATCGCACTACATCGCGTTGGGGAAGTTGTTCTGCCTTGGGGAACATACACTTGAGCTTATACCTTATGTTACTGCCACCTCATTTGCGCGACTATATCATGCAACACGAACTCACTCATCTGCAAGAGATGAACCATGGTTCTCGCTTCCATGCTCTGCTCAATCAGGCTGTGGGTGGTAGGTCTCAGACCCTTTCCCATGAATTAAAGAAGTACCGTCCTGCACTTACCCTCCAATGAATATCCCGTCCTCCATTCTCATCATCTTTTTTCTCTCCATTACCATCCACACATCGGCACAACGCGTTGTATGGTGGAATGTAGAGAACCTCTTCGACTGCCACCATGACACGCTACATCAGGACTACGACTTTCTTCCCCAAGGTAGCCATCGATGGACTCCTCGCCGATACTGGCATAAACTGGATGACATCTCACGCACCTTGGCAGCCGTTTCTCCGAACGAAGATGAATGGCCCATGCTGATTGGTATGGCAGAAGTAGAGAATGACACCGTATTGCACGATCTCACTCTAAGGAGTCCATTACGTATTGCAGGATATGCCTATGTTCATCATGAAGGACCCGATGTGCGGGGAATAGACTGCGCGCTACTTTACCAACCACATCTGTTCCATCTGATAGGAAGTGAGTCCATACGGATTCCTTCTAAGGAGCATGAAATGCGTCCCACACGAGATCTTCTCCACTGCTGGGGTATGCTTACAGGGGGAGATACACTACACATCATCTGCGTACACTTCCCCAGTCGAGCAGGAGGCACACGTACCTCTGTTCTGCACAGGAAACTTGCAGCAGAGACATTATGTACACTGCTGGACAACATTGGAGATGGAAAAGTATTGGTAATGGGTGACTTCAATGCAAATGCCGAAGACTCTGCTCTTCGCGATATTGTACAGAGATTGGTTTTACTTACACCCACCGGACGCAAAGAAAAGAGAAAGCCCCAGGGAACATACTGTTACCAGGGCTTATGGGAATATATTGACCACATACTGGTCAGTCATAATCTAAAAGCACATTGTAGTGAACGCATTACCGTAGGACGAATGCCTTATCTTCTGACAGAGAAAGGTATCCCCTACCGCACCTTCTTAGGTCCCCATTACCAAGGAGGAATATCTGATCACCTCCCCATCTGGGCAGACCTATTCATCAAGTAGCAGTCGGCAAGAACCATGGCTGCCATGGCTTCCACCACTGGTACAGCTCTGGGTAGCACACAAGGATCATGACGACCACGAGCAGTAAGAGTGCCTGCTTGTCCATCCAAAGTAACTGTGTTCTGTGGTCTGAGAATGGTAGCAACCGGCTTGAAGGCCACACGGAAATAAATATCCTGACCATTTGTGATACCACCCTGGATACCTCCGCTATTGTTCGTGCACGTAGTGATTCCACCCTTTCCATCAGGGACAAAGGAATCATTCTGTTCACTTCCTCTCTGAGCCACTCCGGCAAATCCCTGTCCATATTCAAAACCCTTGGCCGCATTGATGCTCAGCATAGCAGAACCCAAGAGAGCATGTAACTTACCAAAAACCGGCTCTCCCCATCCTACAGGACATCCCTTGATTACACAAGCAATGACTCCTCCTATGGTATCTCCCTCGGCTTTCACTTGATGAATGAGGTCTGCCATACATTCTGCCACAGCGGCATCTGGGCAGCGAACATCATTGGTATCTGTGAGAGAGAGGTCATAGTCAGTATATGAACCGGGAAGGATGATATTGCCCACCTGCTGAGTGTACGCCTGTATGGTAACTCCCAACTGACTAAGCATCATGCGTGCAAAGGCCCCTCCCACCACACGACTGATGGTCTCACGTGCAGAGCTTCGTCCACCACCACGATGATCACGAATACCATATTTCATCGAATAAGTAAAATCGGCATGACTGGGACGGAAGAGACTACGCATCTCCTCATAATCCTGGCTTCTTTGGTTGTCATTACGCACCAGGAAACCTATCGGGCATCCAGTAGTGTAACCCTCAAAAACTCCACTGAGGATTTCCACTCTGTCACTCTCTTTACGTGCAGTAGTAAGTTTACTCTGTCCGGGACGACGACGATTCAGTTCACTCTGAATAAACTCTACATCAACAGGAATTCCTGCAGGCAAGCCGTCTATCACGCCGCCAATAGCGGCCCCATGACTCTCACCGTAGGTTGTTAGCCTAAAGATATTACCAAACGTATTCATCTCTTTATCTCTCCCACACTATTCATCTCTTGTCTATTATGATGCAAGTGCATCAATCATTACCACAACCGCCCGAACAACCATGGCAACCTGAGCCGCGCTCACCATCACCACAACCACCGCAGCCACCGCAGCCTCCCTCACCAGAGAGAGCCATAAGGGTATCCTTTATCTCCTGGTTTGTGGCAGAGCGTGTCTGCTCCACCTTACCAACAAACTGAAGTGCCTTTCCAGCCAGAGGATGATTAAGGTCAACAACAACCGTATCGTCTTGAATAAGAGCAATAAGGCCATTGAACCGATGTCCTTCACCATCCTGCAGTGGCACAACAGCTCCCTCATAAATATAACGAGAATCAAGTTTCCCGTCTATCTCAAACATGCTACGAGGCACCTCTTGACGTCCCTGAGGATCATACTCGCCATAAGCTTGGTCGACAGAAAGAGTAAAATCAAACTGTGCGCCCTCAGACAAAGGGAGTATTTCCTTTTCAAAGTCATCGAGTGTCATACCCAGACCTGTGATAAACTCGAATGGATTCTCGGCGGTGGCTTCCTCAATCATTTGTGGATCGGCACCCTGCATGTGTGCATAGAGTCTGTAAGAGACACTTATGTACTTGTTGTCTGTTTCTGGTGTCATAGTAAAATTCTTATTTTTCTATTATCAATATGCAAAGGTAGCCATTTATTTTGGTTTATCGACAAATTGCATCCATCAGTACTACTATACATTATATATATAGTTCAAGGTCGAATGGTATAAGTACACCCAGACTCGGTAGGAATGAGCAAAGTGTCAGGACCAGCCTCTACTCCCTGAACAAGCTTGCCATCAGGACCATATACATGATATTGGCCAATACCAGGATAGAAGATAGGACAGGATTTACCCGACCCACTGCGGATGACAGCAAGGTGAAGACGACCCTCCTGCCAATATTGATCAACCTGGAAATTATTGACTGCTCGCAAACCAATAATATGCCCAGAAGACCATTCCTTTGGCAAAGCAGGCAGAAGTTGCAGAGTGTCAGTATGGCTCTGTAGAAGCATCTCTGCGATACCTGCACATGTGCCAAAGTTTCCATCAATCTGGAAAGGAGCATGGGAGTCAAACAGGTTATAATATATGCCTCCCTTCTGCCAATCGATATCGTATCCTGTAGAATGCTTGAGGGCATTGTGAATGATGGTGTGAGCATGCTCTCCATCGAGTGCCCTTGCCCACAAACACACCTTCCATCCCATACTCCAACCTGTAGCCTGGTCACCTCTAAGACGCAGCGAACGTACTGCGGCTGGGAAATAAGGACTGCGAGGCCCTATCTGGGAAAGAGGATAAAGAGCCATAAGATGACTGAGATGACGATGTGAAGGATCACGGCTAACATCGTAGGTAGCATACTTCCATTCTCGAAGCAGAGTGTCACCCTGATGAACACCAAAGCGAGGATTGGTCCAAGCAGAATGGGCCGCACTGTTGGCTGTATATATCTCTGTATGCAAGCCTTGGTCTGTCCGCTCCAAGAAGAGATCAAGTCGTTTAAGATCGTCTGAGGAAAGCCCTACACGCTCTGGAGTAAGAATATTTACACTCTGCCGCACACTGGAGAGCAGAGCATAAATAAGTTGCTGAGCATGAGCCGTTCCATCCTCACGAGGATGATCTCCTTGCTCGGCACTGAACTCATCAGGAGCCACATAAGTCCCATCTGGCTGAATACCCAATTCAGAGCAACCACGGTCCGATATCATCCTCTCCATCCAGAACTGAGCACAACTCCACAGAGTGGGGAAGGACCTCAAAAGGAATTCCTTGTCAAGAGTATAACGATAATGTTGCCAGATATGGCTACAATACCAAGCATTAGCTACAAAATAGTTATTACCCCAAAGACTCATTCCGCCAAAGATATTATTTTCCGTGAAACAGGTCCATCCATTCTTCACACCTCCAAATTCCGTTGCTGCACGTTTCCAGTTATCACGTCCCGCCATATTGATGACATAGTTGATAAAAGGCAGATGAAGTTCGCTCAGATTGGTAGACTCTGCAGGCCAGTAATTCATCTGAACATTGATATTGGAATGG
>JBJFDX010000113.1:0-2581 GCA_051890235.1 Bacteroidaceae bacterium
GCCGCTTACTTGAATACGGGTGTGTGGGCAACCAAGGCAGAGAAGGAAGCACGCCTCTTTGGTGAGGTTGTAGAGGTGGCATCCAGCAAGGATAAGAACTTTACATATATTCCCAAGGACTTCACCATCCCTACGGATGCTGATTATCTGCATATCACCACCAACAATACCATATATGGAACTGAGCTGCGCAAGGATCTGGATTCTCCCATTCCCGTGGTGGCAGATATGTCCAGCGACATATTCTCCCGTCCGGTGGATGTGAGCAAGTATGGTCTCATCTATGGTGGTGCTCAGAAGAACCTGAGCATGGCAGGTGTTACCTTCGTGATTGTGAAGGAGGATTTGCTGGGCAAGGTGAGCCGTCCCATCCCCACCATGCTGGATTATCGCACACATGTGAAGAAGGGCAGCATGTTCAACACACCTCCTGTGGTGCCTATCTATTGCGCTCTGCAGAATCTGAAATGGATTAAGGCTCAGGGTGGTGTGGAAGCCATGGAGAAGCGTGCTATAGAGCGTGCTGAGATTGTATATGGCGAGATTGACCGCAACAAACTCTTCGTGGGAACAGCCGAGGAGGAGAGCCGTTCGAGAATGAATCTCACCTTCGTGCTTAAACCCGAATATCAGGAACTGCAGGATGAGTTCATGGCCTTTGCCACAGAACGTGGCATGGTGGGCGTCAAGGGTCATCGTGATGTGGGTGGTTTCCGTGCAAGTTGCTACAACGCCATGAGCGTCGAGGGTTGCAAGGCTTTGGTTGAGTGCATGAAGGACTTTGAGGCCAAGCATTGATGATATACATATTATATATATAAGATACGATGAAAGTTCTTGTAGCAACAGAGAAACCGTTCAGTAAGGTAGCTGTGGACGGGATAAAGGAGGTCATCAACGAGGCTGATGGTCAGGTGGTGCTTCTGGAGAAGTACACCGAGAAGGTACAACTCTTGGAGGCTGTGGCTGATGCAGATGCCTTGATAATCCGTTCGGACAAGGTGGATAATGAGGTGTTGGATGCAGCCAAGAATCTGAAGATTGTGGTTCGTGCAGGTGCAGGCTATGACAACATAGACCTGGAAGCTGCTACTGCCCACCATGTGGTGGCAATGAACACCCCAGGGCAGAATGCCAACAGCGTAGCTGAACTGGTGTTTGGTCTGCTGGTGTTTGCCGTACGTAACTTCTACAACGGCACGAGCGGTACTGAACTGAAGGGTAAGAGGCTGGGTATCCTGGCTTTTGGTAATGTGGGTAGAAACGTGGCTCGCATTGCCAAGGGATTTGATATGGAGGTGTTTGCTTATGATGCCTTCTGTCCCAAGGAGGCTATCGAGGCTGCGGGCGTCAAGGCTGTTGACTCTCAGGAGGAACTCTTTGAAGCGTGTGATATCGTCTCTCTGCATATTCCTGCCACGGCAGAAACACGTCAGAGCATCAACTATGACCTCGTTAAGAAGCTCAAGAAGGGCGGCATCCTGGTTAATACAGCCCGTAAGGAAGTGATTGACGAGCAAGGGCTCATCACTCTCATGAAGGAGCGTGCTGACCTGAAGTATGTCACCGACATCAAGCCCGATGCCCACGAGACCTTTACCACGGAGTTTGCAGACCGATATTTCTCTACTCCGAAAAAGATGGGTGCACAGACTGCCGAGGCTAATGTGAACGCAGGCATTGCTGCTGCCCGACAGATTGTGGCATATATCAAGGATGGTGTCACCAAATTCCAGGTTAATAAATAATGGCAAGAGTAAAACCTTTCAGAGGATTGCGCCCACCGCGTGAACTGGTGGAGCAGGTGGAAAGCCGTCCTTATGACGTGCTTGACTCCGAGGAAGCTCGAGCAGAGGCTGGCACAAATGAGAAGTCGCTCTATCATATCATCAAGCCTGAGATAGACTTTCCCGTGGGAACCAGCGAGTATGATTCTTGCGTGTATGAACGGGCAGCAGAGAATTTTGCTAAGTTCCAGCGTGAAGGGTGGCTTGTGCAGGATTCTGCAGATAGATATTATGTGTATGCTCAGACCATGAACGGTCATACACAGTATGGACTTGTTGTGGGTGCTGCCGTGGATGACTACATGAATGGGGTAATCCTGAAACATGAACTGACTCGAAGGGATAAGGAAGAGGATCGCATGAAGCATGTGCGCGTATGTGATGCCAACATGGAGCCTGTCTTTCTGGCTTATCCCGATGATGCCACGCTGGATGCACTTGTGGCCCGATATGCTGCGCAGACACCCGAGTATGATTTTATTGCTCCTATCGACGGCTTTCGTCATCAGTTCTGGATTATTGACAATGGGGAAGATATCAAGGCTGTGACTGCACGCTTTACTCAGATGCCTCATCTCTATATTGCTGATGGTCATCACCGTACGGCTGCTGCTGCTCTGGTTGGTGCAGAGAAGGCCAAGGCTAATCCTGCACACACGGGAACAGAGGAGTACAACTATCTGATGGCTGTGTGTTTCCCCGCCAGTCAGCTCACCATACTTGATTATAACCGCGTTGTGAAGGACCTCAATGGACATACACCAGAGGAGTTCCTCTCTCTGCTGGAAAAGGAT
>JBJFDX010000114.1:0-2581 GCA_051890235.1 Bacteroidaceae bacterium
CTCACTCTCAAGAAGTGCTGGATGAAGAGCCTCATCTGTGGAGTATGTACCATCGGTATATGCTTCATACAGAACCTTTGAAGCATCAAGTATCTCATCATACTGGGACTGTGTCAGCTTACCTTCAAGAGCTGTTCCTGCTGACTCCAGAAGAGCTGCAGTATTGAAGAGTGACAGATAAGCCACCTTACCCTCATTGAGCTGGTTGAAGAGTTCTGAGTAGCGGGCTATGCAAGCCATCTTTTCCTCAACTGTTGCAGCAGCCTCTGCCTCTGCCTTTGCCTGCTGAAGAGCAGTCTTGATGGTTTCAGGATAGTTGGGGGCTGCCTCAGGAGTGATAGCATCCACCTGATAGAGTTCCAGTATAGTAGCAGCACGGCTGTTCTGTTCGTCCAGTACCTTTGTCACAGCCTCCTCAGTGTAAGTTGTGCCTGCATCTCCGCAGTAGGTAAGACGGAAGTTTCCGAATCCCATCCAGTTACCTGTCGAACCATTATCTTCCCTTCTGACGCCTATTGTCAACTGACCATCCTGCCCCACATAAGCGATGATATGATTCAAGGCACGTCCACTGGCAATTGCATAAGCCATTCCAGGCATACCATGCAGAGCATATGCGATGGGAGCCTCTTCTGACGAAGTACCTCCATTGGCATAGATGGGCAGGTCTATGGTACCCGTACCTGATATATTGCAGTTCTGGTCATCCACAGCTTCCTCTGCACTAATACGTGTCTCATATACGGTGGGCAGATAAGTATTGTTGGTGCCCGCATACAGTTGAGCGGAATAAGCATTACTGTAACGGTCATTGTGATGACGATAAGCACCATTCATGCTCACCAGATAATAACCAGGACGAAGTCCCTTGACCGTCTGATGTATATCCATCACCTTCTGCCAACTCTCTGCTCCCACGTATTCCTTGCCGTCCAGAGCAGTGACAGTCTGCATGCCACTACCTGTGACACCATCCCATCCTGTCCATTCAGGACTCTGACTGAAGTCCGCATTTATCAGCAAGTCTGTGATATCCTGACCAGCCACATACGAGCCAGCCAAAGCTGCCTCAAACTGCTGGTTGAGTCGTTCTATCTCAGCCTCTATCTGCTCAGAAGTGGCCACATGCTTCTCTGTCACATACACGTATCCACCCAAAGGCCACTCTGCAGAGGGAGCATCATCACCCTCCAGATAAGCCTTGAGGTTTTCCACTCCTTCTCCCACAAGATAGTCATTCTCTTCAAAGTACTTGCTTATCTCAGCACACTTGGCCACATAGCGGGCATACACAGCCACGCTGGCCTCTATTGCCTTAAGGTCGGCACGCATCAAGGCATAAGCAGCACAAAACTCCTGTACCGTTCCACAAGCAGCAAGAGCCTCGGCCTTGGATACATAAGCATCCAGCAAAGCCTGCTCTGCAACGGTATTCGTGCAATACTCCGACACACTCTGAGAGATAGCCGATGCCAGGGAAGAGATGTCCTTTTCGGAGGTAAGACTGCGATATTCCTCCACACTCACCTGGAATACGATACCGCGAGACCTGTCAAGCACAGGATAAACATCATCACCTATCGATTGGCGCCACACAGGATTCTCCACCACTCCCTTGTTGAGCATGAAGGCCAGCGAGCCATCAGACAACTGTTCCTCTGTAATCAGTTTACCCTGATTGCCACTTATGGCATAACAGTTATCAAATATGGTGGTACTTCCACGGAAGAGGTAAGAATCTCCTTGCTGACCTTGCACCTCTCCGCATGCCCACAGGTTGGTGAGTTTAGCACCGCTACCTACCCATCCGGCCATGGCTGCCGACTCAGAGTTTCCTATCACCTTGCCTGTCACATAGCAATCGGACATCAGAATAGCACTATCGTCAAAACGGCAACCCAGGATACCTCCCGCATTGACTGAGTTGGCGGTCACGGTGCCCTCCATACCTATGCCCTCTATATTTACGGAACCATAACCGATGGTGCATCCAATAGTACCTACATAAGAACCGCCCGAGATGGAACAGGAGGAATCCAAAATGAAGTTCTTCACATAAGCGCCACCAGTAACATAAGAGAAGAGGCCAAACTTACTGTCACCCTTAAGTTCCAGATTTCGGATTACATGGCCCTGTCCGTCAAAGGTACCGCGGAAAGGAGCATCCGCAGTTGCTCCCACAGGCACCATGGCAATTCCATCCATGTCAATATCGGCAGTCAAGCGAGCCGAAGCGTTGGTGGTTCCCGATGCAACAGCCTTTGACCACCAAAGGAATTCATGCGCATTGGCCAGGTTGTAGTAACCATCCGTACCTGGTACCACATAGTCTGCCTGTGGCTCACCGCACAAAGTACAGAAACCATTAGAATAAGAGTGATCGCACTCCGTTCCCTCCTCTGCAAGCAGAAGCTGTGCCATAGCATGCGAAGCACACACCTGAGGGGACATGCCCAACAGGAAGAAGACAGCAAACAATGCCGTAAGAGTCTTGTTTTGTTTCATGTCGTTTGTTTTTAGAATTGTTATTAGACTTATTAGATTGTGTCCCAAAGACGTTTTGTTGCCGTAAAGTTACACC
>JBJFDX010000115.1:0-2580 GCA_051890235.1 Bacteroidaceae bacterium
TATGTGACTCGTCATCGGGGTGCAGTCCTTCCCATATCATTCTGCCACCTGTGTAGGCCAACAGCAGAAAAGCCACCCAATGGTCCACCTGTTCCAGCTGTTGTGAGAATAAAGACAGTCCTACGTATCCCAGCCATGTCATGCCGGCTTGGAACAGACCGAAGGAGAGAGCCATGAAGCCCATTCTCCCTATCTGAGGATGTCGAGCCTGCAGACCGGCAGCAATGCTTACGGTAAAGCAATCAATGGCCAGAGCCACACCTATCAGCCAGATTTCTATTGTACTCATTCTGTTTCTGTCGGGTTCTTCGCTCCTGTAGTCGTATCAGCAGGCGTGGCCATGATGCTCTTCTTGGCCTTTGTACGTCGGGCAGATTTGCCGATATCAAACATCAAGTTTACGGTACCTCCCCATGTGGTATTCCCATTCTTGCCAAATCCAGGGGCATACCAGGCGTTTCCGTAGGTGGGACTGCTGTCCTTCACTCTGATCTTGTATCTCAGACTCCACCCCATGCGCACGATGCTCCATAGCTTACATTCCACTCCCAGGCAAACTTCCATCCATTGTTTCTTTGCCTGAAGGTCCTTGAAGGAAACAGGCATGGATGTTCCGTAGACTGGATCAGAAAAATCGGGGTTTTCGAAATCGAACTTGTAGGAACTGAATGCGTAACGCAGTCCGCCAAAGAATCGGTTGCCGTTGACCTTCTTGTTGAAGTTGTAGTCCATGCCGATTCTGTAATATGGGGCTGTGGTGCTGAACTTATTGTTGTTCTCACCTCCTTCACGTGTACAGTCGCCTATGCCCAGTTCCACTATGGGATAATATTTCTCCTTGAAATTGAGCCTTCCGCATACCTCCATATTGGCAAACTTCAGTCCCATGCCTTTCATGGCAAAGCCCACCAGGTCTGCTCCCACGGCAATACCGCCAAAGACAGGCGCTTTCTCTTCCTTGGGTGCCTGGGCAGGCATGGGTTTTGCTTGAGCCCTCATCTCTGTGGTGATTAGGGTAGAGAGGATCAGGCTACAGATGAATGCGTATGTTCTCAGTCTGGTCATAGTCTACGAGGCTTCGGGTTATGCTTATGGAGTCGATGAAGTTGCCGGTGTGCTCCACAGACATTATCTGGTGAAACATGGCTGTGGGGCAGTCGGGTGACTCAAAGTGTGTGGTGTTGGTCTTCTCTATCCACAGGGTGTCACGCATCTCATACTCCTGTCCATATACGTGGAGCACGATGATATCCTTCTCTTGGCTGTAGCTCAGGGGCAGTTCCAGCGCAGAGGCTCCCACCATTCGGTTGATCAGAATGGAGTCCGTCCCTAAGGCACTCACCGTGAGTGTGTCCGTCAGTTTGACCGTTTTCCCTTCTGAATAGAAGGCACATCTGAGCGCCACGGTATTGTATAGCGTGCAGTCGATGCTGTCACATGAGCCGAATGTGACGAGTGCAAGCATCAGCACGGACAGTACTTGATTTCTGTATCTCATGCTCTGGCCCTGCTTAAATGTCTTTCTCTATCAGGTACTTGTTCCGCTCCATGGAATTTCTGCTTATCAGTTCGCCCAGGAATCCTGCCACAAAGAGTTGTGTACCCAGAATCATCATGGTGAGTGATATGTAGAAATAGGGATTGCTTGTCACCAAAGGATGAACTTCGCCTGTGGAAAGGTAATACAGTTTTGTTGCTCCCACCACCACCACGGCCAGGAATCCGAACATGAACATCAGGGTACCGATGAATCCGAATACATGCATGGGCTTCAATCCGAAGTTACTCAAGAACCATAACGAAAGCAGGTCGAGGTATCCGTTCACGAATCTGTTCAGTCCCATGAATTTTGATTTACCGAACTTTCTTGCCTGATGATGAACGCGCTTTTCCCCAATACGGCTGAATCCGGCATTCTTGGCCAGATAAGGGATGTAGCGGTGCATCTCACCGTAAACTTCGATATTTTTCACCACATCCTTGCGGTAGGCCTTCAGTCCGCAGTTGAAGTCATGCAGATTATGTATTCCGCTCACCCAACGTGCTGTGGCGTTGAAGAGTTTTGTGGGAATGGTTTTCGAGAGCGGGTCACCTTGGCTTCTGTTCATCTTGTATCCGCTCACCAGGTCATACCCATCCTCGCATATCATCCGATACAACTCAGGTATCTCTTCGGGCGAATCCTGCAGGTCAGCATCCATGGTGATGACCACATCGCCCTGAGCTTTGGCAAAGCCGCAATAGAGAGCAGGGCTCTTTCCGTAGTTTCTGCGAAACTTGATTCCCTTGACCACATCGGGATTCTGTGCTCTCAGTTCTTCGATTACTTCCCATGAGCGGTCGGTACTGCCATCGTCCACGAATATCACTTCGTGGCTTAGGTGATGGTCTGCGGTCACCCGCTCTATCCAGGCAAAGAGTTCGGGCAGGGATTCATCCTCGTTGAAGAGGGGAATTACAACAGATATATTCATGACGATATTATTGTTTCTTGGGTGTTTACAATTGGGGTTATCTGTATTGGCGTTTGTATTTGTCTATATCCTTTTTTGAGGCAAAAAAGCCTGTCAGCAGGGATAT
>JBJFDX010000116.1:0-2575 GCA_051890235.1 Bacteroidaceae bacterium
AACGATGCTGTCGGACTCTTGTGCCCGCAGTTGGGGTACAAAGGTCAGCAGACCAAGGAATATAAAAATCACAAAGCGATTCATTGCCAACTAAATCATACAACGGAAGTTGTCCACGATACCAAGCAGATGTTTGTCGTCATCCACTACCATCACAGCATGTATCTTCTTTTTGGCCAGCAGGTCAGTTATCTGATTAACTTTCATGTCGGGACTCACACAAATAGGCGATTTGGTCATCACTTCAGACACAGGTACGCCAAGGAATTTGTCCTGCAGTTTCTCCATGGCCCTTCGCACATCTCCGTCAGTAAGCAGTCCCACCACCTGATTGTCCACCATGATAACTGCCAGCCCCAGCATGCCATGGCTCATGCGCAGGAGAGCCTCTCCCAACTTCATATCCATAGGAATGATGGGCAGGTCATTGGTGCGCATCACGTCGCGTGCTGAGAGCAGCAGGCTATGACCAAGGCGACCTCCAGGGTGAAATCGTGCAAAGTCACGTTTTTTGAAATGACGTGCTTCCATGAGTGCACATGCGAGTGCATCGCCCATAGCCAGAGTGGCCGTTGTGCTGCTTGTTGGTGCCAGATTGAGAGGACAGGCCTCCACATTGACCTTCACGCAGATGTGATGAGTGGAATATTTGGCAAGAAGTGACTCAGGATTGCTGGATATGCCCACCAGAGGAATGTTCCTTTCGAGCAGATAGGGAACAAATCTCAGCAACTCATCTGTCTGTCCGCTATTGCTGATGGCTACCACCACATCATCGGGCGTCATCACTCCCAGGTCTCCATGAAACACATCCAGCGGACTGATGAAGAAGGACGGAGTGCCTGTACTGCTCAGGGTAGCTGCTATCTTGGCACCGATATGTCCACTCTTGCCCACTCCGGTGACGATAACCTTGCCGTGACAGGAAAGAATGAGTTTTACCACATAATCAAACTCCTCGTCAAGGTACTCAATCTGCTTCAGTACTGCCTGCGCTTCGTCCTGAAGGCAACGTTTGGCAATCTCTCTATATTGAATCATTTCTTATATATTAATACCTGCTTGTCTGGAACGCGGACGCTTGTTGAATCAGAGGTTTAACCTCAATGGGTTCCAGACGTTTTATACGTTAGTTTTCTATATCAAGGACTCCACGACTGATTCGAAGTCGGACAGCCTCAACATATTGGGACCATCGCTCAGAGCATGGTCGGGATCGGGATGAATCTCGAAGAAATAACCTGTAGCTCCAAAGGCCTTGGCAGCAAGGGCCATGGCAGGCACGAAACGTCGGTC
Source organism: Bacteroidaceae bacterium (assembly GCA_051890235.1). Classification (GTDB taxonomy): domain Bacteria; phylum Bacteroidota; class Bacteroidia; order Bacteroidales; family Bacteroidaceae; genus Physcousia. The sequence goes on from JBJFDX010000116.1 coordinate 1,297, forward strand.
TCCACCCGTGCAACCTCCAGCAGCCCCAGGTCTCTGCACGCTATGGGTGCAATCCATGATTACACGTGGCGTGAAGCGCAGCATGTCTGGGATATTCCGGAAGTCCACCACCAGATTGTTGTATCCAAAGGTGTTGCCTCTCTCGGTCAGCCATACGTCCTTACAGCCGCTCTCCCGGCATTTCTCTACGGGAAACTGCATGTCATCTCCACTCAGAAACTGAGCCTTCTTGATGTTAACCGTACGTCCCGTTTTGGCTGCATTTACCAAAAGGTCTGTCTGCCTACACAGGAAGGCAGGTATCTGCAACACATCAGCCACCTCAGCCACAGGCTCAGCCTGCCAGCTCTCATGTATATCTGTCAAGATGGGCAAGCCATAGGCACGCTTTATCTCATCCAGCATGGTCAATCCCTGCTCCAGTCCCGGTCCACGATAGGAACGTAGACTGGTACGGTTGGCTTTATCGAAGGATGCCTTGAAGTAGATTTCAAGATTCCATTTGTCACGCAGACGGCAAAGTTCTGCCGCAACTTCCTGAAGTAATTCTCTACTTTCTATCACGCATGGCCCAGCTACAAAAAGAGGTTTCGTGCTGGCCGTATATAAGTTTTCCATTTTTTTGCATTTTTGCAAAGTTACCTTTTTTTCCTTATATAATGCTCGATTATGCAACGAAAATGTTACCTTTGCATACAGAATGAACATAAACGTGTATTTTTAGCAGTTACATAATTGGAAAATTTATCATGGGAAAGTTAGTAATTAATTCATACGAGGATTTCGAACAGTATGTGGGTAAGGAACTTGGAGCCAGTGACTATGTAGAGTTGAGCCAGGAGCGCATCAATATGTTTGCCGACGCCACTCTGGACCACCAGTGGATACATGTGGACAGAGAACGCGCACAGGCTGAAAGTCCATTTGGAACCACGATAGCACATGGTTACCTCACCATGAGCATGCTGCCTTATCTGTGGGATCAGATTGTGGAAGTAAACAATCTGGAGCGTATGATGAATTATGGAATGGATAAAATGAAGTTTGCCCAGCCTGTATTGAGTGGTCAGCATGTGCGTATGGTTACCAAGTTGCACGAACTGGCTAACCTGCGTGGCGCGGTTAAGACCACCATCAAATTCACCATCGAGGTACAGGAGACCGGCAAGAAGGCGCTCGAAGGACTTGCCACCTTTATCTACTACTTCCGTCCTACAGAATAAACAATACGCAAATCTTTTTTTATTGGTTGTTTTGAGAGGGGAGGAGATGCCACGCG
>JBJFDX010000117.1:0-2565 GCA_051890235.1 Bacteroidaceae bacterium
GCCCGGCTTTACACCCGGTATAAATCCATTATTACGCTTCATATCCTCTGCCATCTGAGTTGGATTGAGAGTGATGGCCGTATAGAAATACGTAAACAAAATTATCAAAATCGCAAAGACAACATTGTATGCCAGACTTGTGTGGTCGGACATCGCCATCAGCACTGGAGAAGCAGCCTCACCATTGGAGAGGAAGCCCAGAAGTGTGACAGGAATAAACATGATTGCCTGAGCGAAAATGATGGGCATTACATTAGCTGCAAATACCTTCAAGGGTATGTACTGGCGAACGCCACCTACCTGCTGACCTGCATACATGCGCTTTGCATACTGCACAGGAATCTTACGAGTTCCCTGCACAAGCATGATAGCCACAAGGATAACTGCAAAAAGCAGAAGGAGCTCAATGAGGAACATCACGAGACCGCCACCGCCAAGATTGTTCAGTCGTGAAACAACTTCCTGACCAAAAGCCTGAGGCAGACGAGCTATGATACCCAACATGATAATGAGGGAAACACCATTGCCAATACCCTTGTCTGTAATGCGCTCACCTATCCAGAGTACGAACATACTACCAGCAGCCAAAATAATGGTGCTTGCAAAGATGAACAAAGTCCAATTGAGGCTAGGGTTCAAAGCGCCACCAGACTGCATGCGCAGATTGATCAAATAGCCTGGAGCTTGGAACAAGAGGATAAAAATGGTCAGATAACGTGTATACTGATTCATCTTCCTACGTCCACTCTCACCCTCACGCTGCAACTTTTGGAAATAAGGCACAACGAAGGCAAACAACTGAACAACAATAGAAGCGGTGATATATGGCATGATTCCCAAAGCGAATATAGACGCATTGGAAAAAGCGCCACCCGAGAACATATTCAACAGGGACATCAAACCTGTGTTGGTCTGCTCACGAAGAGCAGCCAAGCCAGAGGGGTCAATACCGGGGAGAACAATAAATGAACCGAAACGGTATATTGCCGCAAAGGCAAGGGTGATGAGGATTCGGGTCTTCAAATCCTCAACACGCCATATGTTTCTCAGAGTCTCGAAAAACTTCTTCATCGGAATTACAATTTAGTAGCAGTTCCACCTAAGTTTTGGATCGCCTCTTCAGCTGACTTGGAGAATGCATTGGCAACGACATCCACCTTAGCGGTGAGTGTACCATTACCCAGAACCTTTACGGGACCCTTCTTTGCATTAGCCAAACCGGCAGCCACCATATCAGCAACTGCAATTGTGGTCAGACCTGACTTCTCGACCAGACTCTGGATAGAAGAGAGATTTACCACCTGATACTCGATACGGCTGATGTTCTTGAAACCGAACTTTGGCAGACGACGCTGTAAAGGCATCTGACCACCCTCGAAGCCAATCTTCTTCTTATAACCAGAACGAGCCTTGGCACCCTTGTGACCACGTGTAGATGTGCCACCCAAACCAGAACCTGGGCCACGACCCAATCTTCTGCGGCTGTGTGTTGCACCACAAGCGGGTTTAATATTATGCAATTTCATAATTACTTCTTACGTTTTTTGTTGATGTTTGGATTAGTCGATCACCATTACCAAATGATGAACAGTCTTAATCAAACCACGTGTAGATGGAGTATCCTCAACCTCTACTACCTGATTCAACTTTCTCAGACCCAGAGTGTCCAGTGTGGCCTTCTGAGTACGGGGAGCGTGAATACGGCTCCTTACCTGCTTTACTTTGATTGTTGCCATAATGAACCTCCTTTTTATCCTCTGAATACTTTCTCCATGCTAACACCACGATCGGCAGCAACAGCCTTTGCATCACGCATCTGTGTCAATGCAGCAATGGTGGCCTTTACCAAATTGTGGGGGTTAGAAGAACCCTTTGACTTGGCCAGACAATCGGTCACACCTACACTATCAAGCACAGCACGCATAGCACCACCTGCTACAACACCAGTACCCTGGGAAGCAGGCATAATCAACACACGTGCACCACCGAACTTGGCAGCTGCCTCATGAGGTACTGTACCATTGAGAACAGGTACACGCACAAGATTCTTCTTGGCAGACTCAACGCCCTTAGCGATGGCAGCAGTCACTTCACCAGCCTTACCAAGGCCCCAACCGATGATACCATTCTCGTTACCAACGACCACAATAGCAGCGAATGTGAAAGTACGTCCACCCTTTGTAACCTTGGTTACACGATTGATGGCAACGAGCTTGTCCTTGAGTTCGACGTCGCTACTTATTCTTACTTTATTAATTGCCATATCCATCTTAGAATTTAAGTCCACCATTACGTGCAGCATCAGCTACTTCCTTCACTCTACCATGATACAGATAGCCGTTGCGGTCAAACACAACTGTGGTGATGCCAGCCTCGAGAGCCTTCTTTGCAGCCAACTCACCAACCTTGGCAGCCTGCTCCTTCTTGGGGCATGCTTCCATACCAAGAGATGATGCAGATGCAAGCGTGGTGCCGTTCTGGTCGTTGATTATCTGAACATATATTTGCTTGTTGCTTCTGAAGACCGTCATACGAGGACGCTCTGCAGTACCAGAGATCTTATTA
>JBJFDX010000118.1:0-2562 GCA_051890235.1 Bacteroidaceae bacterium
AAAGTTAGGGTGTTTTACATTCTCATCATGCAGAATATCATTACGATATTATGACATTTCTGTAATGATGAACTTCAGTCGGTCTGAAGAGCTGTAGAGAAAACATATCCACGGGCAGGATTGGCTATGGTCTCACATCGGATATCGAGGAGTCGGGCCTCATTGAGGATGTCGGGCATGGCATCTGTGATACCTGTACCCAGGAGTTTGAAGACGGCCTCCTTGCGTGTCCAGAGTCTGGCAAACTCAACCTCGGGCGAAGGGGCCGAACAGATTTGTTTCTCTTCACAAGAATTCATGGTACGCTTCACCAGGGCTGGACTGATACTCCTTATACGCTCAATATCCAGTCCGCATGGCACTTGGGCAAGAAGACATCCCACAGCCCTCTGACAATGACTGATGCTGAAATGCAGTTCAGGACAGAGGGGCAGGAAAGGTTTGCCGTGCTCGTTGTATTCAAATTCAGGTTTGATGTCCCCGTATCCACTCAGAGCCAAAGCCCGTGACAGCTCGAGGTAAGCCAAGGCCGATTCCGTCTGTCCCTGCTCGTGCCTGTAGGCCAGGGCTCGCTCTCTACGCCACAAGGGCAGAAAAGCGAGTACCCTGTGCAGGGTATCGCCTTTCATGTCCTGTATATGGTCATTGAGACATAGTATCATTACATATATCCCTTGAGCATGGCATTGAAATACATCGGCTTGAGGAAATAGCGCTTCAGCATCCAGGCCGTCCTGCGCTCTTGCGACATATCCTGAATGGAGAAGGGGAATGTGATGTCGGGTCTCTTATCGTAATCGAACTCACACAAGAGCACATGACCATAGTCGGTCACGATGGGACAACATGCATACCCATTGTACTTATGTGAAGGCTCTTTGCCTTGCATAATCTCCAGCAAGTTTGCTTCGGCAATAGGAAGCTGCTTGCGTATGGCGGCTGAGGTCTTACTGGTGGGGATACCGGCGCAGTCACCCAGAGAGATGATGTTGGGATAGGACATGTGCACTAGAGTCTCCTTGTCCACCATCACCCAACCATCCTTGGCCAACTTGCCCTCAGTCCATGACAGACCGCTCTCACGCACGAAGTCGGGTGCTGACTGAGGAGGTACGAATGAGAGGAAATCATAATCTTCCACAAAAGGTGTCACCACCTTGGTCTCCTGCTCTACCTGTGTACCTGTGGTTTCATCCCAAACCATCTGCTTCTCTGTCTTATGACGCTCCATGTATACACGCTTGGCCTGGGTGTCGATGCCAGTCACACGGCAGTTGACATCCAGATTGATACCGCGCTCTTCATAAATCTGAAGCAGTCTTGGAGTGTAATAGGGTACATCATAGAGAGCCTTCTCTGAGCAGAAATAGTCCAGTTTCAGGCTGTCGCGAGTGCCTTTCTTGCGTGCCAGATGCTCGGTAAGCATGCACACCTTCTTGGGCGCACCACCACATTTATGCTTGGTGTAGGTATCTGTAAACACACCTCGTCCACCCTTTGTGGTAAGTTCCTGCATGGCAGGCCAGAACTTCTGGGCCCCCTCGAAATCGTAGATACAATGGGCATTACCCTGGCCAAGGGTCTTCTGAGAGATACCCTCCACCTTGTCCCAGTTGAGCTGAAGACCGGGACAGAGCACAAGGAAGTCATACTGAAGCTTCTCACCCTTTGAGGTACGGGCCTCTTGCTTCTCGGGATCGAGAGCCACCACCACGTCTTTCACCCAGCGCACGTCCTTGGGAATACATTCTTCCTGTGGGCGCCATACCTCATCGGGCTTGAAGATACCGGCTGCTATGAAGGTGAAACCAGGCTGATAAAACTGGCGGTCACTGGGATCTACAATAGTGATGTCGGGATGCTCTATTCGCCGGGCCAACCTTGCTGCCATGCTGCAGCCCGCGGCACCGCCACCGATAATCAGAACACGACCCTTCACGTCCACAGTCTTCAGGAAATCATAGGCAGCATAGCCTCCGGCTGAGAGGAGACCTGCACCGGCCACGCCGGCCACGCCAGCCTTGAGAAAGGTACGGCGAGAGATTTTACTGCCCCAGGGGCATTTGTTTTCAGATGTACTCATTTTATGATATGTATAGTTCTTGTATTTGTTTGATAAGAAATTGCTGATTAGAAGTACCAGCTCACAGCCCTCCAAATACGCTCAACAGCACGCTTGGTGCGAGCCCATTGTGATTGAATGTTGTCGGACAAAGTGTGAGCCATGCTCAGATAAGTGTGGGCATGAGCACCATTGAACGACCCCATATGATAATGGTATTTTCCCCGACCATCATAGGGCGAGATATATGCTCTCGACTTCTTGTTACGCTCATAGGGGTACATGCAGGCCGGGGTGAACTTCTTGTGCTTTCGAGGCCATACACATAACTGGCTGTATTTACCAGTACACGCACACATGATACCAATCTTGAGCATATCTGTTGTTTAAATCCGTTTAATATCTATAAATCCGTTTAATATCTATATTTTACAAAAGTACGTTTTTTTTCGAGCTCTGCAAACAGATATATAAAAAAAAGGATGTTCATGAGTATGAAA
>JBJFDX010000119.1:0-2556 GCA_051890235.1 Bacteroidaceae bacterium
TGTAAAATTTCGGGTATATCACACGCCAGCAAGGCAAATTTCTCTTTGGGGGAGCTTGCCTTGCTGTATTATGTTTGTCAATCAGTTGTTAGGACTATCAATACTCATCCTCGTTGAAGAGGAAATCCTCTTTTGAAGGATAGTCGGGCCAAATGTCCTCGATTGTCTCGTATACTTCTCCCTCGTCTTCTATTTCAGACAGGTTCTCAATTACCTCCATGGGAGCACCACTGCGTGTGGCATAATCGATGAGCTCTTCCTTGGTTGCGGGCCAGGGCGCATCATCCAGGCGTGAAGCCAGTTCCAATGTCCAGTACATATCTTATAATATTATATATTAAACGCTTATTTCCCGATTTCGGGGCGCAAATATACGACTATTTCTTCATAATCTATCTTGCAGACCAGAAAATTTCTTCCACACCCTCTGTATTGTTCAGGTACAGGGCCAATACGTAAAACATGTCACTCAGTCGGTTGACATAAGCCATCAAGGTGGAGTCCACCCCACTTTCCTGTACTGATAACTCGCAGATTCTGCGCTCTGCCCTTCGGCATACGGTCCTGCATACCTGCGCCTGTGAGGCAGCAATACATCCGCCCGGGAGTGTGAATCCTCTCCAGGGAGGCAGTTCTTCATGCAGATGGTCGATACTGTGTTCCAGCGCTTGTACCTGCTCGACAGTCACCTGGCATGTGGTTGTTTTCCCACTTTCGGGAGGCGTGGCCAGCATGGCTCCTATGGTGAAGAGCGTCCGTTGTACATCCAGAAGCAGATTCTTGATTTCCTCATCCTTTATATGGCAGGCGAGCAATCCCACGTTGCTATTCAGCTCGTCAATCTCCCCATAACTATCCAGCCTTAAGGAGAACTTGTTTGTACGGGTCCCATCAGCCAGGGAGGTCTGCCCCTCATCGCCTGTACGCGTATATACATTACTTTTTTTCATCAGAAATTCACGATATAATGTTGTTTGTTGAATCGATTGTTATAGATAGCCACCCCTATGTCATAAAGGTCGAAGGTAAGTGTGGCAGGCAGATGGGCAAACCATTCACGATGGTGCTGCAGGTTATCGAGCACAAGCATTCCTCCTGCTCGGACACACAGAGCGGCTCTATCATCGGGCTCCCTGATGAAAATCATGTCGGCACCAGATGCCGGGATTCCCGTTTGTATATCTGCACTTCTGCATCCTGCCTGCAGATAGGCGCGGACAAATGTCTCATCCGCAGGGAGAACTATGATGGTAGGCTGCAACCAGTTGGCCAATCGGAATAGGAGATGGAGTCCCTTGCGACGACGCATACGGCTACTCCATGGCAGATGGGCATCCAACTCTGCATAAGCATAATAAGGAGTATGCTCATATACCACATCGGTCAGAAAGCGAAAGGCAAACGGAGAATGTACTCCGTAGCCACACCGATGACGGATTCGCCAAAGCCATACCAAAGGATTGTCCAGCAGATTCATTGACTGACTTGATTCTATAATTCATTCATTCATGCCCGCAAACAATTTCGCGGCATACTCCTTGCATGTACAAAATTAGCCAATAAACAAGAAGAGACAAAGCGAAGAGAGAAAAATCGTTGTGACGCAAACCTCAAGTAAGTATTATTGGTTAATAAATATTAAAAACTATCGGAATTATGGCTTTCTCATTGGAGTGGAACTCATTTTATGTCATACATTTGCATCGTGAATTTCATCTAAACTTTACAAGATTCAGAACAACTACTATTTTTTCACTAAACTATTTACGCTATGAGCAGAAAAATTACATGCTTTATTGCTATGCTCTTCGTGACATTCTTCAGTTTGCCTGCATTGGCTCAACTTGAAGAGTTGGACATGAAGACAGTGTCTTTCGGAGAAGCTGCAGAAACGCTCACTCCTGATACCCAGTGGTATCTGGTGTACAACAAGCGTAACGGAGGTGGTTATTGGCAGGATGATAACTGTTCAGACCGTCGCGTACGCATGTCAAATGGCATTGATGAAAATATCATCAAGGAGGGCGATTTGGCCTCTGCACGTGCCAATCTGCTTGTACGATTCATCTCTACCGATAATGAGAATCAGTACAAGATACAGTTTGGTACAGGCAATTGGATGAGGGATAACCTGTTTACTTCAGCCAACGCCAATGATGCCGCCTCTTTCAACGCCTATCTCATCAATGATGAGCCCGCACATTTCGCATTCAATGTGGCTGATATGGGTTCTATTATTGATAATAATGGTAAGGGCAACGATCTTTCTCCTTGGGGAACAGGAAGAGTGGAGAGCTCTGGAGGCAACAACGACTGGACTATCTACCCTGTAACTTTGGGCGAACTGAGCGAGCGTGACCTTTTGGATATCCAGATTAATGAGCGCATGCTTCTTTATGAGCAGTATCTGGAGGGACGTGAGGGTGTCCTGGACAGAGGTTCTGAGATTGGTCAATATAACGTGACCGATGAAGAATTCAATGCATGGGTGGCTCATGTACAGAAGGCATTTGATATTTTGGATGGAAAGTATCCTGATATCACCAACGAGGAGAT
>JBJFDX010000120.1:0-2521 GCA_051890235.1 Bacteroidaceae bacterium
AATGAGATGCCCCACAAGCATCTTCACCGTACGGTTCTGATTATTTCTCTTCACACTCACCTGCTCTTCCGACAGAGAGAGCAATAGAGGTATCTCTTTATTCATGACGCCGTTGATAGCATCAATCACTTCCTGATAACTCATTTCGCATCAAATATTTTACAAGATTTCGATTACAAATTTATGCCTTTCTGGGCTCTGTAGATATTCCGTGGGGGATTATAGAACCTGACCTTCGGCATCGGGGTCCCCACTAAATATCTACTGAGCCCCTTTCTGAGTTTTGTACAAAATCAAAGGTTGCTTCCTCCTATATCCACATATTACAGATTCATTTCAGAATCACAGAAAGCACGGCAAAACGATTTTCGACGCTTTTCAAAAACGGAACGTGTTTTTCCCAAACAAAAACGAAATGTGATTTGAAACGCAATTTATCAGGTATCCAGTACAGGAACTCGTACCCTGTCACGTCCCCAATCGGTCAACAGATCACCAAGCAGAACAGGAATATCAGAACTCCATGTAAGGAGTCAAGCGATCTACATCCTTCTGTGTGAATTCCTTCAGTTGCAAGAGTTCGTTCGCTGACTGAAAATTACCTTTGCTATATCTCCTCTCGTAGATGGCACGGGCCTGATAGAAACTGATATAGGGATGCCTACGCATCACCTGCACAGAAGCCTTGTTGATATTTATCTTGCGCGTCTGCGTGTGGGTAAGGCAGAACCAATCAAGAACCTCGTCAGGCAACGTGCATGACTCCATAACCTGCTCCGTACTGACAAAACCTCCCAAGCTCTCCCGATAACGTACAATCTGCCCTGCACGATAGGATGCGATACCTGGGATCTTCTTCAACTGATTGGTATCGGCCGTATTCAAGTCTACTTGAACCATATGATCATATTTCTCGGGATATAAAGATGTATCCTTAGGAGCTGTTTGACTGGAGGAAACAGAAGGAGTTCCCACAGATGTACTTGGCACAGAATCATGGGCATGAACGTTCTTACTTCCAGAAGGTTCACGCACATCTGCATCAGAGGATGCAATCTTCCGCTCCAAAGAGGATGAGATAGCCTCGACATCCACATATCTGAAGCGCTCTGCAATGCGTATCTGGGGAGCAAGCCTCTCCCACATCTCATTGGTCATTCCCGGCAAGCGGGCAAAATCCTCTGGCGTATGATAACGTCCGCGCTTGGCTCGATAACGATAGACGGCACGCACCTGCCATGGTGCTAACCCCAAACGGAGCAACTGCGTACTGTCTGCTGTGTTAGGATCAAAAGGGAAGGTCTCTACCGGTGTTTCTTCCGTGGCGTAGACATAGGTCTTCTGTGAGGATTTCTTACGATTACTTTTCCCTACAACACTGTTCACCTGCCGACCATCACCATCAGACCCGTCCTGGGGTTGCATCCAGGAATAAACAAAAAGACCTATGACAACGAGAACTATCAGCCACTCTACCACAAGCAGAGCGCGTCGGTCTGCATTAGAAAGAAAAGGGAGACGTCTCATTTACCTATCAACTCATGAACAAAAACGGAGGCTATTGCCACAGGAACTACGTAACGTACCAGGAAGATATAGGTCTTAAAGAAACGGAAACGAAGCTTCCCTCCGTTGGTAACCTCAGCCTCCACCAGTCTGCGGTCAAGATACCATCCCACAAACAAACAGATGATAATACCTCCCAGGGGAAGTATAAACTTAGAGGAGATGAAGTCAAAAAGGTCAAAGACTGTCATCCCGAACAATCTGCAATCACTCAGCAAACCAAAAGAGAGAGCACACAGGCAAGACAGTGCCAAACAGGTACAGGACACCCATGTGGCTGCTGCACGCCGGGACATCCCTGTAACCTCAAGCAGATAGGCTGTGACCGGTTCGTGAAGAGACATGGCACTGGTGAGGGCAGCCAATATCAGTAGCATATAAAAGAGACTGCTGAAGATATAGCCCACGACAGGAACTGAATGGAATGCTATATTGAAAACATTGGGAAGAGTTTGGAACACCAGACCAGGACCGGCATCTACCGTTGCTCCCTCCACACTGAACACAGCAGGGAAGATAATGAAACCGCTCAGTATGGCCACAAACGTATCGATGGTACAGACGCTGAACACCGTCTTGGGCAGATTGGTATCCGAACTGAAATAGGAAGCATATGTACACAGGCAGCCCATGGCCAGACTCAACGAAAAGAAAGCCTGACCCATGGCACTGAGCACCACACTGCCCGTGATACGGCTGAAGTCGGGACGAAGCAGGAATGCGAGTCCCTGTGAAGAGCCTGGCATACCAAACGAGCACACAACCAGTATGCCGATGATAAGCAAGAGCATAGGCATCATCACCTTGGAGAAACGCTCAATACCTGAGCGCACACCTCGCACTATCACCATATGCGTGATAAGCATGAATACAGCAGCACACAGAATAGGTTTCCAGGGATGAGAGACGAAGGAGGAGAAATAGACGGCATAATCCTGCTCTGCAAGCAGATTAC
>JBJFDX010000121.1:0-2519 GCA_051890235.1 Bacteroidaceae bacterium
AAAACAAAATAGCAGCCATTCGGCTGTACAAAACAGGCTCTTTCAGAGCCACAAACGGTATCCTTCGACTGGTGGTACATGTCCTCTGGCGTACTGCCCTCCAGGCAGAGTGTTGAGTGGTGTGGTACTATCCAGGCACACCTGCGCTACGCTCCGGTGTACACTGGTTACTTAAAGTACTGCCTTAACTTCGTTGAATCTCGGCTGCACTCGGCATAGTCGGAGCAAGCTCCACTCTGCTCTCATTTGCACGAGATTTCCAGGCAGCGGAGTGCTTCTGGGTACTTGTGTGATATGACACCACTCTGAAGATGACTTACGGGATAGGATGTTGCACATAGCGCTCTGGTGCCTGGAGGGCACTACCATGAGTAACCGAGGGCAACGCCCCCGGAAACCCAAAGATATCAGCACAGATGCTGCCTGGATGGCAGTACCTACGAGGACAGGCTTTCACGAGGCGAAGGTAACTGTCAGTAGCTCCATGGGAGCAAATATTTTGATCTCCTATTCTCCTCTCGCAGCGGTTCTCCGTTAAATCCGTTTTATCCGTCCAAAACTCTGTTTAAAAGAGTATTCCGTTGAAAAAGTGTATATTTACATGCGACTTTCCGTTGAAAAAGTGTATATTTGCGTGCGACTTTCCGTTGAAAAAGTGTGAGCTATAGACTCATCTTGTTGATTTGCAGTTATGTATAGATATTTGTATTCCGACTTGAAGAAATGGCGCGATTCTGAAGGAAGAAGACCTTTGGTGCTGTTTGGTGCAAGACAGGTTGGGAAGACGTGGCTCTTGAGGGAATTTGGACGAAATGAATATAAAAAAACAGCATACTTCAGTTTTGATCGGGATGAAACAGTTTGTCAATTACTGAAGACTGAGCAGAGTGCAGAGAAACTGATTCTGGGTCTGTCGGCACTTTCCGGGGTAGACATCACACCAGATGATACACTTGTCATATTGGATGAGATTCAGGACTGTCCTGTTGCTCTTACCCGTCTGAAGGTTTTTGCAGAGGATGCTCCCGGCATTCATGTTGCTGCATGTGGCAGTCTCCTTGGTCTTGCTTTACATGAGGGAATCTCATATCCTGTGGGCAAGGTGGATGAGCTGTATTTGTATCCTATGAGTTTTGGCGAGTTTCTGAGAGCAGATGGCAAGGAAGGAATGGAGGAACTCCTGAGGCTTCAGGACAGGAATCTCGTCAATAGCATTTCAAGTGAATATGTTGATTCGCTCCGACAGTATTATTATGTGGGCGGTATGCCAGCAGCTGTAAAGGCTTTTGTGGAAGGAAAGGGCTTGAGTGCTGTTCGTATGGAGCAAAAACTTATTTTGAACGACTATGATCGTGATTTCAGTAAACATGCTCCGGCGCGTGTCGTTCCCCGTATCAGGATGGTGTGGCAGAGTATCGTTTCCCAATTGGCAAAAGAGAACAAGAAATTTGTCTTTGGTGCGTTGAAGAAAGGAGCTCGGGCATCGGAATTTGAAGAGGCCATACAGTGGTTGACAGATTCGGGTATCGTGTATAGAGTTAATCGCGTGAATGCGGTGCAGATGCCGTTGAAGTTCTATGAGGACAGGAACGCCTTCAAACTTTTTATTTTGGATGTCGGACTCATGGGAGCCATGGGTGATGTGCCTGCAGCTCAGATACTGGTTGGGGATAATATCTTCAAGGAATACAAGGGAGCATTCACAGAGGTGTATGTTTATTCTCAACTTGCTACCACTCATTTACCTGTTTTTTATCATACGATGGAGCGCTCACGCATAGAATTAGACTTTGTTATCCAACTTGGCGGACGCGTTTATCCAGTAGAGGTGAAGGCAGAGGAGAATCTCAAGGCAAAATCCATGAGAGCATTTATCAGTACGCATCCTCATTTGAAGGGTTTACGCTTGAGTATGAAGGGATATGAGGATCAGACGTGGCTCCTGAATGTTCCTCTGTATGCTGTAAGGGAGTTCGTGGTAGGGGTGAATGCGGAGCAGTCATTTTGATCTCCTATTCTCCTCTCTCAGGATGCTTGTGGAAGGAACAGATCAAAAAGTTTCTGTGGGCTTGTGCGGCCTCTGGCCTTGGTGACTCTGTCACAGGTCTCTGCTCAAGACTCGTCTTGGCAGCAGCCCTCTGCCATACTCACCCATGTCCTGCTTCGCATGACATCCCAAGCCCACAGACATCACGAATGTTCGCTTCTTCCTCCCATGATAACCATGATGGGGGGATATCACGGATGTTTCTTGATATCCGATTGATGATTGATCAGAGGAAGGGTCACTCTTGACCTGCTCTTATCATAGCTGATGTCACCTATGTGGCATAACTGTTGACAGGACGGGTTCATCACTTGTATCCTTTCCGTCTGCCAATGGGGCAGACCAGACGGATGGGGAGGGTCGGACAGGCAAGCTTGCTTGCATGGATGAGCCTACGCAGCTGTCTGATAGGGCGTAAGCCCGGGGAAAGGAGACAAGTCTCCGAAGGAGTCCTCCGTTAAATCCGTTTTAT
>JBJFDX010000122.1:0-2515 GCA_051890235.1 Bacteroidaceae bacterium
TTGTAAGTTTGAGGACATCACCGTGGATGGAAATCTTGCTAACATTGATCCTGATAAGTGCAAGATGTGCCGTAAGTGTGAAGACGAATGTCCACGTGGTGCTATCCATGCCATCAACTTCCCTCCCCGTAAGCCTAAGACAGAGAGTCCTGTAGCTCCTAAGACTGATACTCCTGCAGCTTCAAAGTCAGAGAGTTCTGTCGCTCCCAAGGCAGAGGCTCCCGAGATTTCAAAAACAGAAGAAAAAGCATAAGAACAGTAAGCAGATAAGATATGAAGACATTTAAGTTAGGCGGTGTACATCCCGCAGAGAATAAGTTGTCTGCTGGTAGCCCTATCCGTGAGGCTTCCCTGCCCAAGCAGGCTGTTTTCAGTATGTTTCAGCACATCGGCGCTCCTGCCAAACCTGTTGTCAAGAGAGGTGATATGGTCAAGGTGGGTACGCTCCTGGGAGAGGCTGGCGGCTTTGTTAGCGCTCCCATCTATAGCAGTGTGAGTGGTAAGGTATCTAAGGTTGATGTAGCCCTTGATGCCAGCGATACCCGTCGCATGGCTGTTTATGTGGATGTTGAGGGTGATGAGTGGGAAGAGAGTATCGACCGCTCTACAAAGTTGGAAAAACTTAGTGCACACCCCGAACTGGACAGCAAGACTATTGTAGAGAAAATCAAGAATGCCGGTATCGTAGGAATGGGTGGCGCAACATTCCCTTGTCATGTGAAGCTCTGTCCTCCTCCCGGATGCAAGGCCGAATGTGTGATTATCAATGCAGTGGAATGTGAGCCTTATCTCACTGCCGACCACAGTTTGATGCTTGAGCATGCCGAAGAGATTCTTGAGGGTGTGGAGATTATCATGAAGGCTGTGGGCGTTGATAAGGGGTATGTGGGTATCGAGAATAACAAGCCCGATGCTATAGCCCTGATGACCGAGAAGGCACAGGATCATCCCTCTATTACCATTGTACCTCTGAAGGTCAAGTATCCTCAGGGCGGAGAAAAGCAGTTGATAGATGCTGTTATTGGCCGACAGGTTCCTGCGCCTCCTGCAATTCCCATCAACGTGGGTGCTGTGGTTCAGAATGTAGGTACGGCTTTTGCTATCTATCAGGCAGTGATGAAGAACAAGCCTCTCATTGACCGTGTGATCACTGTGACAGGTAAGAGTGTGAAGAATCCCTCCAACCTTCTGGCTCGATTGGGCACTCCCTTCCAGCAGCTTATTGATGAATGCGGTGGTCTTCCCGAGGATACGGGTAAGATAATCGGAGGTGGTCCTATGATGGGCAAAGCGCTTATCAGTCTGGATATTCCTATGACCAAGGGTTCAAGCGGCCTTCTGATTATGAACGAGAAGGAGGCACGCCGTGCCGAACCCGATCCTTGTATCCGTTGTGCTAAGTGTGTGAGTGCGTGCCCCATGGGACTCGAACCATATCTGTTGGCCACCATAAGCAGTCAGCATGATTGGGAGACAGCCGAGCGCAATGATGTAGTGAGTTGTATTGAGTGCGGTTCTTGTCAGTTTACTTGCCCCAGTCATCGTTATCTGCTTGATAATATCCGTCTTGGTAAGCAGACGGTGATGGGTATCATCAGAGCGCGTGCTGCCAAGAAGTGATTTCCTCATTATTATATATATAATTAGGTATAACAATGAAATTGATAATATCCCTTTCACCACATGTTCATGGTGGTGATTCCGTACAGAAGAACATGTACGGCGTGTGTGTGGCATTGTTGCCTGCACTTCTGGCCAGCCTCTGGTTCTTCGGCGCCGGTGCTGCTGTGGTGATGTTGACCTCAGTGCTTGCCTGCGTTTTCTTCGAATGGGCCATTACACGTTTTATCCTGGGCAGAGCTCACACCACCATTTTTGATGGCAGCGCCCTGCTAACAGGTATCCTTCTGGGCTTCAACCTTCCAAGCAATCTGCCTATCTGGATTATCCTTATTGGTGCATTGGTGGCCATCGGTATCGGTAAACTTACCTTTGGCGGATTGGGTTGCAATCCCTTCAATCCCGCTCTTGTTGGTCGTGTGTTCCTACTCATCAGTTTCCCTGCTCAGATGACCACATGGCCTGTTCCTCATGCATCATTGATTGATGCAGAGACCGCAGCCACTCCTCTGAGTGTAATGAAGGATGCCATTTCTACAGGTGATGCCTCCTTGCTCACTCAACTTCCTTCCATCAAGGATATGCTTCTGGGTGCCACAGGTGGTTCTCTGGGTGAGGTGAGTGCCCTGCTTCTCTTGCTGGGTTGCATCTTCATGATCTGGAGAAAGATTATCACTTGGCATATCCCCGTAAGCATTTTGGGTACAGTGGCATTGCTCTCACTCGTTTGTCATGTTTGTGATCCCATGTATGCTCCTGTTCCTCAGGTTCTCTGCAGTGGAGGTTTGATGCTGGGTGCATGCTTCATGGCTACTGATTATGTCACATCACCCATGACTCACCAGGGACAGATTATTTATGGTGTATGTATTGGTGTGCTTACCATTGTTATCCG
>JBJFDX010000123.1:0-2508 GCA_051890235.1 Bacteroidaceae bacterium
CATGGGCCAGAGGTCATAGAGCACCTCGCCGCCGCGCTCGAAGTGGACGAGGATGCTGCGGTAATGATCATTGCGGATTTACTGGTCTTCCTCTACCCCTTCCAGTGCATGCGCCATGCAAGGGCCGGTGATGCAATTGCGGCTATACCACGAAGTGATGCCGATGCCAGGAATGACGATGTGCTCACAGGCCTCCATGCCGACATCCACGACATCATCCAGCACCATGTACGTCAGCGGGATGTCCGTGCCGAAAGTCCCTTGCCGGATTTCCCTTATCGTTCCCATGGACTTGGTTGTCCTGCCACCCGTGAACAAATATGAAGGCAACCCGTCCGTCCTCACATAGGCTCCGATTCCCCAATTTGAGTAATATGTGGGGCAAGGCCCCAACGGCCTGCTCGGATTTTTCATGTAGCCATTCCTGTCGTAGTATGAGCAAAGGTTTATGCTCCATTTCCCTTCCTGTGGCTCACCAAAAAGATAGACCAGGGAGTCCGGTCGGGTGTCCCCGCATCGCCAGATTTTCGCATAACTATCCTTTTTCGTCCCCATAAGCGTGTCTCCCTTGACGTAATACTCTGTCTTCTCGTAATTGGGGCTGAAGGTGCCATCGGGATTCTCCGCGAACCAGGAAGAGTATTTCAATATATCCAGGCGCAGTTCCGTCCAGCGCGTGCCCTCAACATAGAAATTCATCTTCCCTATCGGTTCCTGGGCAGAAGAGACTTGTGACATGCTCAGCACCATGAGTATTCCTAGCAGTGCCTCGGCAACAATTCGACTTGTTTTCATTTTCTTATGTTTGATTGTTTGATTACTAATTGCGCTCCCTTCTGTACGGTCACGTTCCTAATGAACGCCACCTGCCCTGCGGTTCCTCACCTGACCACGCGCTTCTTTCCACCGATGACGTAGATGCCGCGCGAGGGCTTCCCTTCAACCTTGTGCCCCTGCAGGTCATAAGTCTGTGCCGTTTCCTGTCTCCCCGCGCTTATCGTGCGTATGGATGAGGGAATATCGTTTCCTCTTACCTCAACCTTCTTGATTTCCTCTCCGTGGCAGGGAACATGTAAGTCAACGTCATACCAATTCAGCAAATAACTCTGCCTGGGCATCGGAACTGCGTAAACCCGGGCAACGCCCTCGTGTATGTAAGACCTGGCATTCAGTCCGCCCGTGCCTCCAAAGCCATACACGAAACCGCTTATGTGCAAAGTGTCTCCCACCTGTTTCCAAGTCAGCGAGTCCTTGTCCATCCATTTCATCTTCCACTCATCATCTGCGGAAGAATGGGAGTGCGGATGGCTCAGGAAACTGCTCCACAGAGGCGGGCGGTCAAACTCAAAGACCTGGTTGTCCATCAGGCAAGTGAGCATTGCCACGCTTGCGTATGACTGCAGTTGGTCGGGCGTGAAGGGGCCGTAATGCCATGAGCCCACACCTTCCTGCCAGGTGTCCTGTATCCCGGGATTATCCTTATGGCATAGGGTGAGCAGGCGTGTCTTGTAGTTCTCCCGCATGGGCAGGTTCATTACGGTATCCCTTGCCGAGAGCACTTTCCACTCCGTGCCGTCGGGAGCGGTGAACTCCTCGTTGGGCTTCAGTCCAAAGTCATAGCAGAGGATTTCGCCTTGCCCGTCATCAGTCAGACGGTACACCTTTCCTCCCTCCTGGCGGAAATAGAGCGTACCCAGTCCGGCCTCGCCGGCATCAAGGGTCTTGTACTTCCTACCATTCATCTCTGCTACCTTGTCGGCGGTGGATACCATGCTGATTTGCTCCATTGCCGCATCGTTATCCACAAATGCCATCACATAAGACTGATAACATCCGGGGATGAACGCGCTTGCTCCTTGATTCTGGCCGTGAATGTCCGTTGTACAAACAAACATAATCACCACGGCCAATATGTTCCTCAGTTCTCTCATAATGTCATTCTTTATTTGTTAATTCTAAGCATGCCACCTTTTTTGCAATGGAATCCATTCTTGATAACAACCTTCTTTGAGGCTTTCACATTCAGCCCGGCTCTCTCCTCAACAAAGACATCACCTGTTTCTATTTGCGGAAAGACATCACTTCCTATATGAACAATTTCTCCCGAGATATTCTCTTCCTCGTTTTTTATCGTCTTGTTCTGCAAATATACGTCATTTATTCCATGTTCGTAAATAACAGGAGAACTGTTGCCTTTTTGTATAATTACTTTATTATAGTCTATAGAGTCAGGAAGAACAACATGTGAGTCCAAAAGATATACTCGATTATATGAAGCACATTCTCCCGACTCATTCGTTTTCATGAAAATAACAGAAATGTCTGAAACTCCTTTCGCGTCAATGTATATGCTATCCATGCCACGTGAAATCTCCACAGCCCTTAAATCTACAGGGGCTTCTACAGGGAAATCAAATGAAGGATCTCCAAATACGTGATAATGTGTCTGTTCCTCTACAGCAGGTTTACTCATCCCGTAATTCCTTAGCATTTTCTCAAAACCAAATC
>JBJFDX010000124.1:0-2507 GCA_051890235.1 Bacteroidaceae bacterium
GAGGCCCGTATAAACAAGAGAGGCATCCTCATAACGTTTGAACTTATAGACAGCATCATTCATCAGTTCACGATTGAATACTCCGAGCGACACAAGCAAATCAAAGTCTGGTAAGGTGAGACCTGTCACCTTGCGAAACAATTCCGGCTCAAGCTGGTGAATTACATCGTATAAGGTATATTCGCGGAAGTCCGTAAGATACATAAAAACTGGTATGCGAGTGGCAAACTTAATCAGTTTCTGCTGGATTTCTTTACGCTTGGACTTGTATTCTTTTTCCTCAGCCGTGAGTTCCCTTTTCTCCTTAGCTGTCATCTGTTCGCCCCTTTCCTTCTTGGCCTTCTTCACTGCCTCCGACTTATTGATGATAGACTCAATGTCCTTGTTAAGGGCACGGAATCCCTCTATGCTCATCAGAGCCTTCATTGCCTCGGGACTTGCCAGAAGACGGCAGAGTGTTCCATTATCCACATTCACAAGTAAGGCACTTTCCCAACGCCTTGCCAACAGAGTGGCCGTAGTACCCGACATGGCCATATCAAGAATACCGGCTGCATCTATCTGCTTCATGCTTGACCCGTCATAAGCGAGAATCGGCAGATAACGGATAAACTCGTTCACTTTCTGCTCTGGATTATGTTCGTCAATACTCAGCCGACAGCTGTATTCCGCCACTTGTCGCAAGGCTCTATTAGGTGAGAAGTCAAACACATAGCAAAGCGGTTTCAGCACCACCTCATTTCCCCATTCATCGTTCATCGTCCATGGCGACTGTACACGAAACGCCGCCTGAAAGTAGGTTTCGGGAGAAGATGAGTTACGAAGCATGAAGATGCCTGTCCATGGCCTTACAGTGACACCCGTGGACAGTTTGCCGCATGAAAGCGTGATGGTGCAATTCTCCTGTGGATTACCCATACTGGCATAGACAGGATTCACCGCATCAGCTCCCATGCCTGCCTCATTACCCGCTGCCACTATAATCCTATAACGGTCAAAGAACTTACGATTGACAGGTTTTTCTAGCAACCTCTTCATAGCCCTGCACGCTGCCACCGAAGGCAGAAACCAAAATGTATGACGGAGATAATCAAGCAAACGTGCATCGGAGAACGGCATCGGAGGTTTTTCCCCTGCCAGTTTCAAATCACTTACCACATTCTCCATGTATGCGCCATGGATGAGATCCACCCATTTCTGTACATATTCCTCATGAACAAATTGATCATCTTCAGCACAGAAGAACGTATTGAGGTCAAACTCACAGAACTCTCCTTGCTCCGCTATCTCTCGTATTTTATCAGGTATTTGGTAGGTCAGCATCACCATCTTGGGGAGAGACAGATAGGGATTTCTGCCTTTACTGTCATCCCAATGGCATTTCGCGCTCTGCTCATCGGAGTATGTCCAGTTGAAAATTTGCTCCTCGATAAACTCACCGCTGGCTATGGCTCGGAAAGGTGTACCCGAAAGATAAAGATAATGCTTTGTCTCAAGGGGCATCAACCCCTCGTCGAAAGTCTCACGAGCCTCCATCTCTTTCCTTGATGCAGCATCCTCGGCATAGATACTCTGTGTCTCTTCAGCTATGCGAGTCGCCAAATCCTGTTTGTTGTAGTATTCCTTGGCATTCTTGCCCCAAGCTCCAAAGTGGTATTCATCAAGGATAATACAATCCCAATGCACCTGTTGAACCCATTCATTAGTGGCTTTAATACCACCCACGCTGTTCGTCCCCAATACATCTTGAAATGAGGCGAAGCATACAAACCTCTGTCTGAGTTCAACAGGATTAAACTCTCTGTTCTCCTGTTTCTCCACGAAAGTCCAGTCTTTGAAATCCTTGTGGGTGAGCAGGTCCTCCTTCCATGCTGTCTTCACAGCGGGCTTAAAGGTCAAAACAAGTACATGCCTCCATTGCATACGCAGAGCCAGTTGATAGGCGGTGAATGTTTTGCCGAAGCGCATTTTGGCGTTCCACAGGAAATGTGCCGTTAATCCATCATTGGTCTTGTCAGCAGCAAACGCCATGAAGTATGCCGCTGTCTTATTGACCGCCTCCTCCTGTTCGGGACGCATCTTGAAGTCCAAGGTACGCTGTAAGAGCGTAGTCTCATTGCTCCTAACCGCCTCTATTGCCTTTTCAACCTGTCTCGTATTGCATTTGAACCATTCTCCCTGCGGATTCTGAACGTGTGAATTTCGGAGCACCTTATGTACAGCCTTGTCACTAAACACCGAACCATCTTTACGCATGGCGGAGCGAATGAGCTCCACCTTCCACGATTGTCTGGGGACAATCGTGGGATAATGTTCTTTCATACGCTCATCAATGCTCCTGGCCGTAAAGCCCACTTTGAGCATACCAGGATAGCGTGTATCAGAATAGGCATATATGATAGGCCTCTCCTCCACTTGGTGTTGAAGTAAATCTGTTGCTGCCATAGTCGTATTATTCCATTGGACGAATCATTGACTCAATAAAGGCGATTTCATTATCGTCTAAT
>JBJFDX010000125.1:0-2506 GCA_051890235.1 Bacteroidaceae bacterium
CTACTTCCTGAAGACGCTCCTCGCGCGCGTATATAATATATAATGTATAGGGCTCCCCTTTTGAAGGCCAAATGGCAATAGTATGCAGAGGAATTTGCCACATAAGTAAAGGATTCTGAGAGAGGTCTTATTCGGGCTAAGACGAAATTATTGTGTTCGGAGGACATTTTTTTTATAAAATGTTTGGTGCAGACGTTCAAAAAGCATAACTTTGCTATGAGAAAACTAAGAATATGAAGAGAATCATCCTTTTGGCATTGCCTATAATGCTTTCGCTCAGCCCCATCAGCATGGTGGCTCAGGTTGAGCATGAGAGCATTGAGACTACCACATCGGGTGTCACCATCACGGTGAATGGCAATGTGGTACGTGTGAGCGGTGCTGCCGGTGAAGTGATGAAAGTGTTCAACCTTACAGGCACAGAGGTTGCCACCATGCGCATTGAAGGTGCAGAGAAGACGGTCACCCTCAACATTCCCAAAGGATGCTATCTCCTGAAGGTGGGCAAACTGGTTCGCAAGATATACATTCGCTAACCTTATGTTGCGCCCTTTTAGCCGCACGCGCTGATTCGCCAGTTACAGAGGACGATGAGGCGCTTCTTTTTTTTATAATAACCTGCACTCCCCACCTTTTTCTGATCGATGCATTAAACCTTTTCCCATCAGGACCATCCAATCAATAGAATGACCGACGAGAGACTCCTCATAAGCCGACTGAAGGACCCACACACACGCGAGCAAGCCTTCACACTACTGATACAGCAGTATCAGGAGACACTCTATATGGTCATCAGAGGCATTCTGAAGTCACACGCCGATACCGATGATGCTCTGCAAAACACCTTCATCAAAGCATGGGGAGCCATAGACGGCTTCCGCGGAGAATCGCGCTTGAGTACCTGGCTGTACACCATTGCACGCAATGAGGCCATGTCTTTTCTCAGCAAGAAGGCCCGTACCATCAATGCCCAGGAAGAAGAGAGCACAGCACTGAACAGACTGGAAGGCGACCCCTATATGGATGGCGAGGAAACAGAAAGAATGCTTCGCCAAGCCATCGACCAGTTGCCCGACAAACAGCGAACAGTGTTCATGCTGAGATACTTTCAGGAAACGCCCTATGAGGAGATGAGCGAGATGACAGGCACCAGTGTGGGAGCCCTGAAGGCCAGTTACCATCTGGCAGTCAAGAAAATAACCGCCTTTTTCCAACAACATGATTAAACTTTCCAGCTAACAGAACATCCAAAGATAAAGAGGAGAAGATATGAAGCAATACACCGACGAGGAGGTGATACTCAGACAACTCACCAAAGGAAGTAACCCCTACCGCACACCCAAGGGATACTTCGACAAACTCCCTGGACAGGTAATGCAGAAAGTCAAGGCACGCCAGAAGAGAAGGCTCACCCTGCGCTGGGCCGTGGCCGCCATCATGACCGGATGCATAGCCACAGCCGGACTGCTCACACTCAACAGAGACATCCAGGAAGCCACCTACCCTGAACTGGCACATGCCCAATACATCGATGATGCTCTCGACTACTCGATGATTGACAATGCCGAAATAGCCTATTACTTAACAGAAGCAGAATGAACATGAAAACAAAGATGAAACACAGTTGGCTCAGAAGAGCCACTTGCGCCATCCTCATGCTGATGGCTGCACTGACCTATGTACAAGCACAACCCAGAGGTGAGAAGTTCAAGCCCGAGGAGTTCCGTGCCAAACTGGAAGGATATATTACCAAAGAGGTGGGACTGACCAGCAGCGAAGCGAAAGCCTTCTTTCCACTCTTCCATGAGATGAAAGAGAAACAGAGGGACCTTCAGGATAAAATCTTCCAGCTCAAGCGCAACAGCCCAGCCAGCAACGCTACCGACAAGGAGTACGCAACTGCCATTCAGAAGATTAAACGTCTGGAGGTGGAGAAAGCAGAAGTGGAGGAACAGTATTACAAGAAGATGTGCAAGGCCATCCCTGCACGCAAGCTATATCTGGCAATGAAGGCCGAGGACAGATTCCACAGGAAGATGATCAACAGATTCATGGAAGAAGAGAAGAAAGGGAAGATGAAGTCTCCCAAAGGGCCACCTCACGGTCCTGGTCCTCGCAACAAGAAGGATTAATCCCAAATAGTCATCAGACCCTGACTTACAGAGAATCAAGCCCGATGTTCTGCAAAAAGGACATCGGGCTGTCTTTTGGAACAACAGACATATGGGAATCAAGAGGAAAACAGGGCTCTGTAGATATTCCGTGGGGGCACCGATGCCGCAGGACTGGTTCTATAATTCCCCACTGAATATCTACAGAGCCGTTTCCTTTAAAACACGGATTGGGACGGATTGGACAGATTTCGTTGCGTGGTGAGGTCCGGTCCTGCGGCGTACTGCCCTCCAGGCAGATGCTTATTGGACGGACGTGAGGACCAAGGGCGTTGCCCTTGGTTACTAAAAGTAGTGCCTTCCAGGCACCAGAGCGCCTCGGAGCACCTATATGA